>NZ_JAJOHP010000021.1:0-72320 GCF_021109375.1 Arthrobacter sp. AK01 | reverse complement strand
CCCCCCTCAACCCTCCTGGTTGTGGGGGCGGGGGGGGGGGTTTTTTTTAAAACCACAGCGCCCCTACCCAACCCCGGCCCCCGGGGGCCCCAACCGTTTATGTCCCGCCCCCCGTCGTCGCTATTCCTTGAGAGCGCGAGGTGGTGGATTCCGCCGTGTGCTCCGGTCAGCAAGGTGGCCGTCACGTCACCCGCTGCGTCCGGCTGGAGAGTCAGTGTTCTTGCCACCTGGCCGGGACCGAGAAAGTCTTCGCGCCTGGCCATCTTTGCCTTATGTGAGCAGGGAAGAAACAATTGTGATCAACCTCGCATTGAAGGTTGAGCAGCGACTTGGCGGCAAAATAAACAAGGCCCGGAATCCGTGGATTCTAGGCCTTGCGATTGTGCGCGGAGGGGGACTTGAACCCCCACCCCCTTTCGAGGACTAGCACCTCAAGCTAGCGCGTCTGCCATTCCGCCACCCGCGCAGGTGGTATTCAGATGGGCCGTTTCGCACCTTCCGGTGCTTCACTTTCCTCCGAAGCAGCGAGAAAAACTCTAACACGGTTTCGGGTAGCTGAAAAATCGGCGCTGGTCAGGGCGCCTTCCATGGACGCCCGGCGACCCGTGGCGCAACCAATGCCTGACTCAGGTCGCTGCTGGTGAGTAGGCTGATGGGACACGGGACGGGCTGCGGAATCCGCAAGGCGCGTCGCCGGAACCTGCAGCCCAGCCACGCAAGGAGAGTTTCCATGTCTGTCATCCGCCCAGAAGACGAAGTCGTCCGGATCTGCCAGGAGCTCATCCGCATTGACTCCTCCAACTTCGGCGACGACTCAGGACCAGGAGAGCGTGCCGCAGCGGAATACACCGCCGGGCTCATCACCGAAGTAGGTCTCGACGCCGAGATCTTCGAGTCCGCCCCGGGGCGGGCAAACGTTGTAACCCGCCTGGCGGGGGAGGACCCCTCAGCCGACGCCCTGGTGGTGCACGGTCACTTGGACGTTGTTCCTGCCCTTAAGGACCAGTGGAGCGTTGATCCTTTCAGCGGTGAACTGAAGGATGGGCTGGTATGGGGCCGCGGCGCCGTGGACATGAAGGACATGGACGCCATGATCCTGTCGGTCATGCGCGACTTTGCCCGGACGGGCCGCAAGCCCAAGCGCGACATCATCTTTGCCTTCTTTGCCGACGAAGAGGCCGGCGGTACGTATGGTGCGCGGTACGCCATCGAACATCGGCGCGAGCTCTTCGACGGCGCCACCGAGGCAATCTCCGAGGTTGGCGGATTCTCAGCCACCATCGGTGGCCAGCGGACCTACCTGCTCCAAACTGCCGAAAAAGGGCTGTCCTGGCTGCGACTCGTGGCGCACGGGCGGGCAGGGCACGGCTCCCAGATCAACACCGACAATGCCGTCACCAGGCTTGCAGCTGCAGTAACCAGGATCGGCGAGTACAAGTGGCCGGTGGAACTGACGCCTACCACGCGGCAGTTCCTCGACGGCGTGACTGAACTGACCGGCGTCGAATTCGATGCCGAGAACCCGGACATCCTCCTGAAGGAGCTGGGCACGGTGGCCCGGTTCGTGGGCGCCACGCTGCAGAATACGTCCAACCCCACGCTGCTGCGCTCCGGCTATAAGCACAATGTCATCCCCGAGTCTGCCGAGGCCTTCGTGGACTGCCGCACCTTGCCCGGCCAGCAGGAACTGGTGTTCGAGACCATCAAGGAGCTTGCCGGCGACGGCATCGACATCAGCTACGTCAACAAGGATGTGTCCCTTGAGGTCCCGTTCGCAGGCAACCTGGTTGATTCCATGATCGATGCCCTGCACTCCGAGGATCCCGGCGCCAAGGTGCTTCCGTACACTCTCTCCGGCGGCACGGACAACAAGTCGCTGAGCAAGATCGGTATCACCGGCTACGGCTTCGCTCCGCTGATGCTGCCCGACGAGCTCGACTTCACGGGCATGTTCCACGGTGTCGATGAGCGTGTTCCGGCCGAGTCACTGCAATTCGGCGCCCGCGTCCTGAACAGGCTGCTCAGCAACTACTAACCGCTATCACCAGAAGGAGGCCTGGCCATGGCTCCCGAAGAAATCCTTCCCGACGCCCTGCTTGAGCGCCTGCGCGGTCGCGCGGCCGGCTACGACCAGAACAACGGGTTCTTCCACGAGGATCTGGAGGAGCTGGCGGCGGCCGGTTACCTTAAGCTCTTCGTACCTGAGGTCGACGGCGGATTCGGGCTCGGTCTCGAAGCGGTAGCTGCCTTGCAGCAGCGGCTCGCCACAGCCGCCCCGGCCACAGCACTGGCTGTGAATATGCACCTGGTGTGGACCGGCGTCGCGCATGCCATGACGGCGAGGGGCGATGACTCATTGGACTTCGTCCTGAAGGAAGCCGGCCGAGGAGAAGTGTTTGCCTTCGGTATTTCCGAAGCGGGCAACGACTCCATGTTGTTCGATTCCGGCACTGTGGCGGAGCCACTGCCCGATGGAAGCTACCGCTTCACCGGCAGGAAGATCTTTACAAGCCTTTCACGTGGCTGGACCCGGCTGGGTACGTTCGGTAAAGACGCGGATGCACGGGAGGGAGAGGGTGAGCTCGTCTTCGGCTTCCTCCGACGGGATGAGCCTGGACACGAAACCCTCAGCGACTGGGACACTTTGGGGATGCGGGCAAGTGCTTCGAACACTACGCTTTTGCACGGCGCCGTCATTCCAGCGGATCGGATCTTCCGGAAGTTGCCGGTGGGGCCCAATAAGGACCTGCTGATCTTTGCCATCTTCGCTTGCTTCGAAACGCTTCTGGCCGCGGTATATACGGGTGTCGCCGAGCGGGCTTTCACCCTTGGGGTGCAGAACGTCAAGCAACGCGTGTCGGCGAAGCATGGCGGACGCAGCTTCGCCCAGGATCCTGACATCCGCTGGAAGGTTGCCGACGCCGCTTTGGCCATGGACGGCATCTCCCCGCAGATATCCACGATTGCCCGCGACGTGGACAATCTGGTGGACCACGGAGCCCAGTGGTTCCCCAAACTGGTGGGACTCAAATCCCGGGCTACGGAAAACGCACGCCACGTGGTGGACCTGGCGATCCGGGTCACGGGCGGATCCAGTTACTTCAGGGGTTCCGAGATGGAGCGCCTCTACCGGGATGTCCTGGCGGGTATCTTCCATCCATCCAATGACGAATCCGCGCACAACACGGTGGCCAACGCATGGTTGGGGCCGTTGGAGGACCAGGGGGCCTGACGGCGCCTAGACGGTTCGCTGCACGGAATAGACCTTGCGGCGGAGCCAGAAGCGCCTGCCACCGCCAACGTAGAGCACGCTGCGTTCGAGCTCCCACTTGCCATACTCGGAATGTTCGGCGAGCCGGCGGCGGGCATCGGGCAGCGAATCGTCAGGTCCTACCGTCAGGACGAGGTACTCGTACTGACGTGCATAATCTCGTTGGCGCTCCACGGAGCTACCCGGAAATTGTTCTCTCATCCCTCTCCATTTTCGTCCTTTTCCGGCTAACGTGAAGTCATGAGCATCGATCCGCGTGTCGCGCTTCAATCATTGACCGCCGCCCTTGAAGAGCACCTGGCCGCCGCATCCGCCCGGCGCGGTGAGGGCGACCCCAACGTCGAGGCCGCATTTTTCGGCGTGGCCGATGCCTTCGAAGTTTATGAGGACGCACTCTATGAGGCGTATTCCGAGGTTACTCCGCTGCAGGTCTTCGACGACGAGGAGGAAGACGACGAGGAGATCTCCGACGAAGACCTCGAGATCGTCGAGGACTGAATATCCGACGAACCGGCCGCCCTCGGGTGGCCGGTTTTTTTGTGCCGCTGTGGTCATTTCAGTGGTGGTTCCGGCCCGTGTTTCCGCGGTTTATCGTCCTCCAGGCACGTAGTCCCGTCAACGCCAGCTAGGTACTTGCACGTAGGGGCCATAGGTAATCCTGCGCAAAGTTGAGTATCGACTACTGGTGCGCCTCCGGTCGGCCGCAGCTTCACTGATAGGTAGGCAACGGCAGGTCTCCAAAGAAGGCTGACATGGTAAAAGTTCCAGTCTTGCGTTTAGGCAAGGTAGCGGCACCCAAAGGTGCGGCCCATGCCCCCGCGGGGTCGGCCTTCCCGGTTCAACCCGTCGTCGCCGACGTCAATCCGCCTGTGTCTCCCTGGATTGGCAAGTCCGCTGCTGCACAGCGGACTGAAAAGGCGGGACTGGCGGCGCTGAGGCCGGATGTCACCCTGGACCTCGTGCTGCCGCCAGTCACCCACCGCCGCCCGCGGGCAAAGGCTCCCCACAAGGACCGCTTGACGTGGACACGCCTCCTGACCAACAGCCTCCGCCTGGCTGACACGGCCTTGGTTGCCGGCGCCGTCATTGCCGGACTCGTCGTGAATACAAACGGAATGGCCCTGGTGGCCGGCAGTCCTGCCCAGCCAAGACACCTGGTGCTCGGATTGATTCTTGGGGTGGTATGGCTGGCGGCCCTGGAGGTATACAGGACCCGCGATCCCAAAGTTCTGGGCGTCGGTCCCGAAGAGTACAAGCGCGTACTCTCGGCAAGTTTCCGGGTCTTTGGATTCCTCGGCATCGTAGCGGTGGTTTTCCGTTTGGAGGCCGTCAGCTCCTTTGTCCTCATTTCCTTGCCCCTGGGCCTGGTAGCCCTGACGGGCAGCAGGTGGGGTTTCCGCCGGTGGCTAAGCCACGAGAAGTCACGCGGACGTTGCCTCTCACGCGCGATCGTGGTGGGTGAGCCCCAGGACGTCAGGTACGTCATCAAGCAGATCAATCGGAAGTCCGGTGCTGCCTACGACATCCTTGGCGCCTGCCTCCCCGGGGCGCGCCGCGGCACTGTCCTTGCGGTGGACCACCTGCGCGTCCCTGTCTTGTCTTCGATCTACGGTGTTGCCAACACTGTCCGGCAGACCGGCGCCAATGCGGTGATCGTGGCCGGGCCAGTGCCTGGTGGAAACCAATTCATCCAGGAGCTCGGTTGGCGGCTGGAGGAGAACGCCGCCGAATTGGTCCTGGCCGCGACCCTGACCAACGTCGCCGGGCCGCGCATCCACTGGCGGCCCGTTGAAGGGCTGCCACTGATGCATGTGGATATTCCGCACTACTCCGGAGGCAAGCACACGTTGAAGCGGCTCATGGACATCACGGTATCGGCAACCGCCTTGCTGGTCCTGGCGCCGGTCCTTCTCGTCCTTGCCGTGATCGTCCGCGCAGACAGTCCCGGGCCTTTCTTGTTCAGGCAGGAACGGATCGGAAAGCAAGGTACCACTTTCCAGATGCTGAAGTTCCGTTCCATGGTGGTCGACGCCGAAGCCCATCTGGATGCACTCAGCAACCAGGACGAGGGCGCGGGCGTGCTTTTCAAGATCCGCGGCGACCCACGCGTCACCCGCTGCGGCCGGTGGATGCGGAAGTACTCCCTGGATGAACTGCCGCAGTTCTGGAACGTCCTGGTAGGAAACATGAGCCTGGTGGGGCCCAGGCCGCCGCTGTCCCGGGAGGTCAGCGGCTACGAGCGCCACACACACCGCCGGCTGCTGATCAAGCCGGGGATCACTGGGTTGTGGCAAATCAACGGACGCTCCGACCTTCCGTGGGATGAGGCAGTCCGGCTGGATCTCTACTACGTGGAGAACTGGTCAATAGCGGGGGACTTAATGATCATGTGGCGGACCTTCCGGGCCATGACCCGGCCGTCCGGCGCCTACTAGTGAAAGTCACGCATTACCTGACAAGAACCGCGCTATCACACAGAAGTCGAGTGGGAAATGAGCATACGAACTATTCCATCAGGACAACTGAACGGCCACGCACTGCGGCCACAGCTTCGCATTGCAGTGGTCGGGGCAGGGTACTGGGGACCTAATCTCGCCAGAAACTTGAAGGCCAGCCCCGACTGGGACCTGGTGGCCATTTGTGACCTCGACGTCGAACGTGGCCTAAGGCTCGCCGAGACGGTTGGTGGCGTGGCCGTCGTCGAGTCCTTGGACGAACTCCTGGACACGTACAACCTGGACGCCATCGCAGTGGCGACGCCGGCACACACCCATCACGGCGTCGTGATGACTGCGCTGCGCGCCGGCAAGCATGTGCTGGTGGAAAAACCGCTGGCTGACAGCCGCGCCAAGGGCCTGGAAATGGTGGAGGAAGCCAAAGCCAGGGGACTGGTACTAATGGCGGACCACACCTACTGCTTTACCCCCGCTGTCCTGAAAATCCAGGAGCTCGTGGCCAGCGGCGCGTTGGGCGACATCCTGTATGTCGACTCCGTCCGTATCAACCTGGGACTCGTCCAACCGGATGTCAATGTCTTCTGGGACCTGGCTCCCCATGACCTCTCCATCCTGGACTTCGTCCTGCCCGGCGGGTTGCACCCCACCGAGATCGCCGCCCACGGAGCGGATCCGCTGGGTACCGGCAGGGACTGCGTGGGACATTTGACCTTCGGCTTACCCAACGATGCCATGGTGCACATCCATGTGAACTGGCTCAGCCCCACCAAGATCAGGCAAATGATCATCGGTGGGTCAAAGAGGACCCTCGTCTGGGACGACCTCAATCCGCAGCAACGCCTCAGCGTCTACGACCGTGGCGTCAGCCTGGAACACCAGCCGCGGTCGGCCGCTGACAAGAGGACTTCGGCCATCTCCTATCGCCTTGGCGACACGTGGTCCCCGGCGCTTCAGGAAAGAGAGCCCTTGGGCCAGGTGGTGGCCGAGCTGGCTTCTTCCATCCGGAACCACACCATGCCCCGTACCAGCGGTGAGTCCGGGCTCCGGGTCCTTTCTGTCCTTGAAGCAGTGACCCAAAGCCTGAGCACGGACGGGCAGTCCACCGTGGTGGCCGGCAACGAGGTCAATCTCCAGGTCGCGCGGTGAAAGAGCTGCTGGGGGCCAATATCCTGGTCACAGGCGGTGCCGGAACCATAGGGTCCACCCTTGTTGACCAATTGCTCGACGCCGGTGCGGCGCACGTTGACGTCCTGGACAACCTCGTGCGCGGACGCCTGGCGAACCTTGACGGGGCCTTGGCCAGCGAACGCGTTCAATTGGTGCAAGGGGACCTGCGGGACCGCGACCTGGTACACGGGCTCACCCGCGGCAAGGACCTGGTCTTTCACCAGGCAGCCATCCGCATCACCCAGTGCGCCGAGGAACCGCGGCTTGCACTCGAAGTGCTGGTCGACGGGACGTTCAACGTTGTGGAGGCTGCCGCCGAACACAAAGTGGACAAGCTCATTGCGGCCTCCAGTGCCTCCGTCTATGGCATGGCGGAAGACTTTCCCACCAGGGAAAGCCACCATCACCACAACAACGACACCTTCTACGGTGCGGCGAAATCGTTCAACGAAGGCATGGCCAGGAGCTTCCGGGCGATGTCCGGCCTGAACTACGTTGCCCTACGGTACTTCAACGTCTACGGGCCGAGGATGGATGTCCATGGCCTGTACACGGAGGTGCTGGTCCGCTGGATGGAAAGGATCGTTGACGGCCTCCCTCCCGTGATTTTCGGCAGTGGCCAGCAAACCATGGATTTCATCCATACAGCCGATGTGGCCCGGGCCAACGTCCTGGCAGCAGTCAGCGACGTGAACGAAGGGGTCTACAACGTGGCCAGCGGCACCGAAACCAGCCTGGCCGAACTGGCACATTCGTTGCTGTCCGTCATGGATTCCCCGCTGCACCTTGAACATGGGCCGGAAAGGGCAGTCAACGGCGTGGCACGCCGATTGGCGGACACTTCAGCCGCACGTGAGCACCTCGGATTCGAGGCTGCGGTCGGCTTGGAAGATGGACTGCGTTCGCTGGTTTCCTGGTGGCGGCCGCTCCGTGCAGAGATTGCCGCTGCACGGACTGCCAACGGACCAACTGCTCCCGTCGTTGGTGCGCGATGACTACTTCCGAAACCCGATTGGCACGCATCGACGTCATGAAGCCGTGGCTCGGTGAGGAGGAAGCCCAGGCGGTGGCTGAGGTCATTGCTTCTGGATGGGTTGCCCAAGGACCCAAAGTACGGCAGTTCGAAGATGCCTTCGCCGTGGAACAGCAGGCAGGCTTCGCTGTGGCAACTTCCAGTTGCACCACGGCCTTGCACCTGGCGCTGGCCGTCCTGGATGTTGGCCCGGGCGATGACGTGGTGGTCCCTTCGTTCTCCTTCATTGCCACGGCCAACGCAGCGACGTACGTGGGGGCACGTCCGGTGTTTGCCGACGTCGACCCCCTCACCGGATGCCTGACAGCCTCAACAGTGGAGGCCGCCCTGACGCCGGCCACCAAGGTCGTCATAGCCGTCGACCAAGGAGGGGTGCCCGTTGATCTGGCCCCCCTCCGGGCATTGTGCGACCCCCTTGGCATCACGGTGGTCGAAGACGCTGCCTGCGCCATCGGCTCCCGATACCAAGGCCGTCCTGTTGGGTCAGGCGCAGACGTAGCCGCGTGGTCATTCCACCCCCGCAAAATACTCACCACAGGAGAGGGCGGAATGCTCTCCACCTCGCGGAAGGAACTGGCCGACAGGTCACGACGCCTCCGTGAACACGCCATGAACGTCTCTGCCGCTGACCGGCATGCCAGCGTCCTGTCACCCGCTGAGGAATACCTCGAGGTGGGGTTCAACTACCGCATGACCGACATGCAGGCGGCCGTCGGACTTGTCCAGCTGGGTCGGCTGCGGAGGGCCGTACAGCGCCGACGGGAGCTCGCAGCAACCTACGCAAATGCGTTCGCGGGCATCGAAGGCCTCCGGCTGGTCAGCGACCCGGACTATGGGATCAGCAACTTCCAGTCCTGCTGGCTTGAGGTTGGTCCAGGATTCCCAGTGGGCCGTGACGGGTTGCTGTCCGTCCTGGCCGAGGACGGCATCTCGGCCCGACGCGGCATCATGGCCGCGCACCGCCAACCGGCGTACGCGGGCAAAGACACCGGCAACGTCGCACTGGACGCCACTGAATGGCTGACGGACCACACACTCATCCTGCCCCTGTACCACCAACTCGCATTGCATGACCAGGTCCGCGTCATCGATTCCGTACTTCGGGCCGCGGGTCGATTGACATGAGTGAACTCCTCCTCATCGCAGCAAGTGGCCTGGCCAGGGAGGTCCTGGCCATGGTCCGCAGCAGCGGGCCGTTCGACGTCATTGGAATCCTCGACGACGACGAAGACAAACTGGGGCGCGTGGTGGATGGCGCCCATGTCCTTGGCCCCATCCGTGACGCCTTGAAGTTCCCCCACGCTCTGCTGCTGATCTGCATCGGATCCGGGGCCGGCCGGGAAAGCGTCGTGATGCGGCTCAGGACCCTCGGGCTGGACGAAGACCGCTACGCCACAGCCATTGACCCTTCCGTCCAGGTGCCCGAAGGTTGCCTGATTGGACGGGGCAGCATCCTCCTGGCACATGTGAGCATGACCGCGTCCGTGACCATCGGCAACCATGTGGTGGCAATGCCGGGAGTCACGTTCACCCACGACGACGAGATCAGCGACTTCGCGACCTTCGCCTCAGGCGTGTCACTGGGCGGGAACGTCCACATCGGCCGGGCTGCCTACATCGGGATGAACGCCAGTGTCCGCGAGCGCACCTCCGTCGGAGCGAATGCAACCATTGGCATGGGCGCGGCCGTCCTGACCGATGTTCCTGATGACGAGACCTGGGCAGGCGTTCCGGCACGTGTGATCAGGCGGGGGAATTCTCCCGCGTTGGAGGGCATCCAATGAAACTGATGCGGCCTGTCGCTTTGCAGCACTCAACGAGCGTTTCGGTGGTGGTCCCGTGCTACAACTACGGGCGGTACCTGCCTGACGCTCTGGCCAGCGCGTTGACACAGGAGGGCGTGGACGTTGAGGTCATCGTGGTCGACGACGCATCCACCGATGGCAGCGCCGCCGTTGCATGGCGTCTGGCGTCGGAGGATCCGCGCATTAGCGTGGTTCTCCACGAGAAAAACCAAGGGCACATCGCCACGTACAACGACGGACTCTCCAGGGCCCGGGGGCGCTACGTTACCCTCCTCTCCGCCGATGACGTGATCGCTCCGGGCGCCTTGGCGCGGGCTGCAGCGTTGATGGAGGCCAACCCGCGGGTGGGAATGGTCTATGGCCTGCCCAAGGATTTCACCGATCAGCCGCCGCCCGTTTCCACGCATGAGCACGCCACGTGGAGTGTGTGGGAGGGGAAACAGTGGATTTCCCTCGCGTGCACCCGCGGAAGAAACTTCATTCTCTCCCCGGAAGTGGTCATGCGGACCGACGCCGTGCTCAGCGTCGGCGCCTACAGCACCACGCTGCCGCACTCCGGGGACCTGGAGTACTGGCTGCGGGCCGCAGGCTCCTGGGATGTCGGACGGATCAATGGTCCGGTGCAGGCGTTCTATCGGGTCCACGGAGCCAACATGCATCAAACCGAGTTCGCGGCGGCCGCCGTGGACCTCAAACACCGGCTGGATGCCTTCCGCGTCCTCGAGGACCCCCGCTTTCCGACGAACCCCAAGAGCCGGGCACGGCAGTTGCAGCGGGCTAAATATGCACTGAGCAAGGAAGCTGCGCACCTGGGGTTCAGGGAGATCAACAGGGGCGGGTCAATGGAGGCCGCCGTTGAGCTGCGGAAGTTCATCGAGTGCCTGCACGAGGTTCCTGGCAACATCCATAGGGCCAACGCGTTACAAGCCAGGATCACCCGCGGTGCCCGTGGTCGGAAACCAGGGGTCGGGAGGCAGGCTGCCGAGTTTGCACGGGGCCAACTGGACCGGGTCCGTTGGCGTATCTGGGCCATGACGGGAATCTCGTGACCGCGGTGCGCGGTCAGGACCGCACGCTGGGCAACCGGGCCGCGAGCGCCACGCTCTGGGGCGGGGTCAACATGGCCCTGGGCAGGGTCGTCCAGTTTGCCACCACCATCATCGTGGCCCGCATGATCGCTCCCGAACACTTCGGGGCGCTCGCGGTAGCAATTGTGGTCCAAACGATCGCCACGAACATGGCCGAGCTTGGAGCCACTGCAGCGCTTGCCCGGGGCAATGGCGACCCGGACAAGATTGCTCCTACTGTCTTCTCCATTGCACTGGTGACCAGTGGCGTCATGACAGCGGCTGCTGTTGCCCTCGCGCCTGCTTTGGCGGCGGCTTTTGATGACCCGGCCGCGACCCCGGTGATCCAGGTGTTGTCAATCACCATCCTCCTGCAAGGCATTGGCGCTGTGCCTTCGACCATGGTGTGGCGGGAGTTCCTGCAAAAGCCGCGTGTCGTCGTCGACCTCTGCAGCCTGGTGACCGTGCTGGTGCTTGTGGTTCCCATGGCTTTGGACGGTTGGGGTGCCATGGCGCTCGCCTGGTCCAGGGTCGGTGGCCAGCTTGTTGCCATGGCCGGGTATTGGATCATCACGCCGAAGAGGTACGCACCGGGCTTTGACCGTTCAGTGGCCGTGGAGATCCTGCGCCTGGGCATGCCGCTTGCCATGGCCAACCTTGTGGTATTCGTGACGCTGAACGTGGACTATCTGATGATTGGGCGGATGCTGGATCCGACGGCACTGGGCCTGTATCTCCTTGCATTCAACCTGGCAGGCCTGCCAAGTTCAGTGATCACGGCTGTTATCCGCGCCACCGCGGTGCCTACGTTCGGCAGGCTCTTCGCAGAGGGGACGCTCGGGCCCCTGGCGGCCAGGTTTGTCACGGGCGTCTCCTACTGCGCTTTTCCGATCTCGGCGATGGTGATCGCACTGGCCCATCCGCTGATCGTGACTGCCTATGGTGGGGCCTGGGCGCCGGCGGGAATTGCGCTTGCGACGCTGGGAGTATTCGGCGCCACCAGAATCCTTGTGGAGCTCTTTGCTGACTTGAGCGTCGGGGCAGGCCGGACCGTGTGGCTCTTTTGGGTCCAGGTAGCCTGGCTTGCCGCCCTCACGCCGGCCCTTTTCCTTGGCGTCACGTGGTGGGGAATTGCCGGGGCTGGGATCGCCCACGCAACAGTGGCCTGCCTGGTGGTCATTCCCCTGTATGTACACTCCCTCACATCAGTACTGCAGACCACTGCCTGGCAGCTGCTTCGTGGAAGCATCCCACCTCTGGCGGCTGCCACAGTGGCTGGGACCGCTGCCTGGCTGGCTACCCAGGGGATGGCCAATCCGGGCGTCGCCCTGGCAGCAGGCACCCTGGTGGGCTCGACTTTGTACGTACTCCTGACGTTCCGCCAGGGCAAGCAGCTGGTGACGGACGTTCGTGGTTTGCTTCAGGCCAAGGGTGCAGTGTCCGCACCGTCACATGCCGGCACAGCGGGAAGCGCGGGCACGCCGTGAAACCCAAGGCATTGGTGACAGCGCGCCTCGTCGCGAAGCGGCTTCGCAGGGATGGCTTGCGGCCCGTGGCACGCACCGTAGCGGCCAAGGCCGTGAATGCCGCTGTGGGTGCCTGGCATCTGGCCGAACCGGGCCTTCCCTTGCGGGAGGAAGACATCGTGGACCCGCAGTCCCGATTGCAGTCACCAGTACTGCAGTCACCGGTACCCGCCAGGACCGGCCGCCTCCGGGTTGGTTGGGTCTGCACACCCCCTGCCCCCGGCTCCGGGGGTCACACCACCTTCTTCCGAATGGTTGAGGAGATGGAAGAACGCGGCCACCTCTGCACCCTGTTCCTTTACGACCCCAACGATGACGACATCAGCCGTCACGAAGAGACCATCCGAAGCCACTGGCCGGCGCTGCGTGCCGGGGTTCGCAGCGCCACAAATGGGATGGAAGGGGTGGACGCCATTATTGCCAGTTCCTGGCCCACGGCACACGTTGCCGCGGGAAGGGCAACCGGCGGCGTCCACCTCTTCTATTTCATCCAGGACTACGAGCCATACTTCTATCCGCGCGGATTCCTTTACGCGCTGGCAGAGGACAGCTACCGCCTTGGACTGACCAACGTGGCCCTCGGCGGGATGATTGGCGAGGTCATGCAAGCAGAACTGGGCGAACCCCCTCAGGCTGTGGTTCCTTTCGGCTGCGACACGGGCACGTACCGACTACTCAAGCCCCCACCACGCAACGTCCGTGCCGGAGTGGTCTACTACGCCAAAAGGAAGGTCGACCGGCGCGGCTATCTGCTGGCCAAGCTGGCTTTGGAACGCTTCCATGCGCTCCACCCCGAACAGGAGATCCACATCTACGGAGACACCGTTACCGGGTGGGATATTCCGGTGACGAACCACGGCAACCTCACGCCTAATGAATTGAATAGCCTTTACAACCGCACCATTGCCGGCCTGGCTATTTCCTTCACCAACATCTCCCTGGTCCCCGGGGAACTCCTCGCAGCAGGAAACGTGCCAGTCCTGAACCATTCCGCCTTTGCCTCAGGACTGCTCAGGGATCCCGACGCCGTGTGGGCACCTGCCACCCCGACCGGGTTGGCCACCGCGCTCGCAGAAGTTGTCGGCGCCCCCGGCATCGAGGAACGCGCCCAAACCATCGCGGGCAGGAAGCGTCCCGACTGGTCCAAAACACGTGAAGAATTCGCCCGTCTGCTGGAAAACTCATGCGCGTCCATGCCTCACCAGGCGCCCTTGCATTCACTGCGCGGAGGCCGGGCATGAAGCGGATGAAGAAGTTTCTCGTGTTCCCTCCGGCCAGGGAAATACAAACCGGAGATCTTGATGGCACCTCGGGGGACGCCAATCATGTGGGCCTCCTGCTTAAATTCGCAGCCTTCGGAATCTTTTTCTTCCCCTCCAACATGGTGGTGAAGCCAATAGGCGCAGTGGGCACCGTTCCCATCATGTTGGCCCTCCTGCTTCTGGTATTTTGGCTCTGCTCGGCCCTTTTCGGACTGCACAATCCACTGAAAAGCAGCCATCCGGGACGGCTCGGGCTGGGAATGCTATGGGTGGGAACGTGCGCGTCCTATGTGGCACTGTTCTCCGGCTTCACCGGCAACACCAATGTTTCCGCCCAGGCCGCGGCAGACCGATGGCTGATCCTGATCCTCGCATGCGGTGGGATAGTCCTGGTTGCCACTGAGGCAGTCCGCACCCTCAACGACGCCATGGCACTGGTGCGGGCAATCCTTGCCGGGGCCTTCTTTTGCTGCCTCATTGCCTTGGTCCAATTCCTTTTCCGTGTCAACCCGATGCTGTGGGTCCAGGAGGCAATGCCCGGATTCACGGATAACGGCGGAAACACGGCATTCCAAGTACGCGGGCTGATGACACGCGTCGCGGGCAGCACCTTCCACTCCATTGAACTGGCGGTAGTTTGCGCCATGTTGCTGCCCTTGTCGATCTGGCGGGCAATCTACGACAGGACCGGCCACAAATGGCTGCACTGGACGGGTACAGGCTTGCTGGTTGTCGCCATCGCCTCAACCGTTTCGAGGTCCGGTGTCCTGGGACTGTTCCTGGGGATGGTGGTGTTCATCCCGTTCCTGCCCCGCTCAGCACGGCGATGGGCAGTAGTAGCAGCCCCGGCAGCCATGGCGGCACTTTTTGTGGCAATCCCAGGACTTGTGGGAACCCTGACGTCCTCTTTCACCGCCGGGGACAGCGACCCCTCACTCACAACGCGCACCAACAACTACCCACGCGTGGCCGAGATGTTCGGTGAACTGCCCTTCCTGGGGCTTGGACCCGGAAACTACATGCCGGAGAACGCCCTCTACATCTTGGACAACCAGTACCTCAACTCCCTGGTCACCCTGGGCCTGGTGGGCTTCATCGGCATGGTGGCCTATCTCGTCCTGCCGGCCATGTCATCGTTCATCGCAGCGCGCGCTTCCCGGATCCCACCCCTCCGCTGCCTCGCCGGGGCAGTGGCAGCTGCAGGTGCGGTGGCCGCCGGTTGCTCGCTGACCTTCGACTCGATGGCATTTCCCGTGTTTGCCCTGATGTACCCCTTCATCATTGGCCTCGGAGGAGGCGCATGGATCATGATCCGCCGTGAAATCGAGCTACGGGAAACCACTGCTCCAGAGAAGAACAACAGCGGCCCGCCCCTGTACAGACTCAACCGAAAACCTTCCACTCCGAATGTCGAGGCGATCACATGGACCCGGTAGCAGTCATCAAGACGTTGTGGCACCACAAATTCATAGTGCTGCCTGTCCTGCTGGTGACGGCACTGGCAGCCATCTACGTGTACTCCTTTGCCCCGCGATCGTATGAGGCGAAGGCAACGTATGCGATCGTCAACCCAAAGATCCCTACTGCTGCCGAGTTGGAGAAGAATCCCGAGCTGAATTCCCTCAATTCGGACAACCCGTACCTTCGATCAGCGGATTCATCACTGATTGCCCAAGTAGTGGGCACACGGCTGAACGACGATACAACCGGGGATGCCCTCCTTCGGGACGGACTGAGCACGGACTTCACCGTCCAGCGCCCGCCGGCCTCGTTCCTGATCGAAATTTCGGCGGCTTCAGAGAGCAAGGACAAGGCTGTTGCCACGGTAAAGGCCCTCGGCTCCAGGCTGGAAGCGGACCTCCTGGCCATCCAGTCAATCAATGGAGCCAATGAACGCTTCCTGTACACATCGCTGATGGTTGCCGCTCCCGACAACGCCACCGAGCAGTTTTCCAGCCGCCTCCGCTCGCTGATCGTTGTACTCGTGGCCGGGATCGTGCTCACCTTCGGCGCTGTGTCCATAGCCAGGGGCCTGGAGTCGTCACGTTCGCGGGCCCGTTCTGCGGCGCCGGCAGGGGAGCGGCGCAAGAAGTCCCGCCGCCCGCAGGACCACAAGGACGAGGACCCCAACGGCCGGCCCACCCTCCCCGGCCTCGAAGAGCTCACAGTCCGTGACGTCCTGAAACCCGCGCCAGCAGATCAGTTCTTCGCCGCCAATGGGCCGTTGAGTGAATCCCTGCGGTCCCACAGCAACGGCAAGTCGCCCATAAAGGAAACATCCGCCTGAAAGGCAACCAGTGAAACCAAGGACAGCAGGCATCCTGGGGGGAACTGTCCTCGCCAGCCTTGTCATAGCGGTCGCTGCCGCAAGCGGCGTTCCACCCTTCACTGGGCCGGACACACCCAATGGCGGTCCACCCACCACTCCAGCAAGCACTCCATCGGGTTTTGACGGAGTGGTGTTGCGCCCCGTCGATGGCGGCGCGGACTATTACGCACAGTTCAGCGGCAGCCTCCCCGCCGATCCAGCGTATTTCCCCATCGCCGTATGGTTCGAAAGTGTCCTGGACCAAGGGAATATCGCCTTGGACAAGGAAGCCGGGCTCAACACCTACGTCGAGCTAACCGCCAATTCCGACCTCCAACTGGTCAAGGCGTCTGGCATGTACGCCATCCCCACCTTCAGTTCCGCAGATGCCTCAGGCTTTGCCCTCAGCGACGAAGTGGACATGTGGGCAGGACCGGGCAACGCCCCGTGGACAGGCAAATATCCCGGCGAAGGGCCCCTCTGCGTGCCGGAGGCAAGCAAATGCGGCTACACCGTCCAGAAGGAACGCCGCGCAGTAGCACCACAAGGAGCCATGCTGTATGCCAACTACGGCAAGGGCGTGGCCTTCTGGCTTTCCGATGAGGAGTCCGTGGAGTTCTTCAAAGGCATCCAGGACGTTGTCTCGGCTGATACCTACTGGTTCACCGACCCCAGTATCTGTGCCAAAGGTGAAGGCGGCGCGATCGTCGGGTACACACGAGACCTCACACAGGAAGAATGCAGGCTCGCCGCTAACTACGGCTGGACCATCGAACGCATCCGAAAACTGCAGGCAGGCGGAAACGCTACGCCCATCTGGGCCTTCGTGGAGGCCGGACACCCCTTCAAGGACTCGCCCAACGCCACAACCATCACCGCTCCCGAAATCCGTGCAGCGGTATGGAGCAGCCTGATCCACGGCGCCCGCGGCGTGATCTACTTCAACCACAACTTCGGGGGCGACTGCATCTCCCAGCACGTACTCCGTGACTGCGGCGCGCTGGTCAGGCCAACAGTAACGGCACTGAACAAACAAATCTCAGAGCTTGCACCCGTCCTCAACGGGCCCTTCCTCGACGGCGCCACCACGGCCACCGGCCCAGTGGACTTCACCACCAAACTGCACGACCACAAGGTCTACATCTTTGCCGGCGCCAACAAGGAGGCCGGCGGGCAGGCAACCTTCCACGTCCAGTGCGGCGGGAGCACCGCCGTCGTCCTCGACGAGAACCGGACCATTCCCGTGGTGGACGGCAGTTTCACAGACACCTTCTCCGACGGAAACGCCGTGCACCTCTACCGTGTCGAAGGCGGCGGGAGCTGCGGCTTCTGACTAGCGGCTGCTGTCGTCCCGCTCCCAGGCGGCAGCAGGCTTGCGAACCAACAGCGGACGACGGCGGCCCGCAGCAGCGAAGACGGCGTAAACGGCGGCGTCAACTGCAGAAAACGGACCCCTGACGGAGGACAGCAGTTCACGCACAGTCCGGGACGTCGTCGCCGAATCCTGCCCGTCCTGCTGCGCATTTCCCCGATAGCTCCGCCGCAGGACAGCAAGCAGGGACACCCTGGTCCGCGGCGTCCTCACCACCACAGGCTCAGTGGGCAGGACTGCCTTCTCCTCCGCTGCGAAGAGCCGGTCCACGTAGTAGTCATCCCCGGTCAGGGCCGGAAACGCGCCCAGCCGATCATGCCCGTCCCTGCTGAGGGCGTACGCCCCCGCACCCCAAAGGCCTTGGGCGTTGCCGGGTACCCGGCTCCTGGCCCTGTAATAGGACCGCACCAGCGCAGAAGCACCTCTGGTGTCATACCGGAAGGCCGGGCGGGCAGCCAGCAGCGGCCCGCCGTCAAGAGCCTTAAGGACCGAGTCGAGGGCCCCGGTGCTGACCTCGATGTCCGCGTCCAGGTATAGGCGGGGCCAACGGTTCGTCGCCTGATCTGCGGCATTCAAAGCCTCGGTCTTGGAAGCAGCATCCAGGGACAGGACCCGCACGCCCGGGAACGTCGACGCAATGGCCTCCGTCCCATCGGTACAGCCATTACACGCCACAATGACCTCAACAGAGCCCCACGCCATCACGCCCTTCAACGACTCAAGGGTCCTGGCGATTACAGCGGCCTCATTATGCGCGGGAATGATGACGGCGCCCGATGGTGGCGGCTCGTCCGACATGGGGGACTGCCCACCGCGGGTGGCATGAGGCAACCCCTGCCACCGCCTCCGGTCAAGCACAGCCAGGGCAGCCCCACGGTGCCCAGGCTTATGGAGACGGACAAGTTCCGAAACCAACACCGCCGCAGTGAACGCCGCCAGCGTGCGTCGACCGCAATACTTCGCCGCATACCGAACCCGATTGACAGACATCAGCGCCGTCAACTGCGGCGACGTCCCGGAGCCCCCGCGTTCATGCCACATCCGGGCGGAAGGCTCAAACCAGATCGAACGTCCCGTCTCCCGAACCCGCCTGCAATAGTCCGTCTCCTCCGAATACAGGAAAAACTGCTCGTCCCAGTCACCCACGTCCCTTGTCGCATCCGCACGGATCAACAGCGCCGCACCCGTCGCCCAATCAACACAGTGCGCATGGTGGTAACTCCCAGGATCAAAATCCATCTCGGACAACCACCCGGGCCTGCCCTGCACCCGGCCGCCCAGGGCCGCATCCCCCAGCGCTCGCAGAACGCCCGGTTCGCGGCGCAGCGACGGGTACACGCTGCCGTCGTCGTCCAGAAGGACCGGAACTACCATTCCTGCGCCGGAGAGTGCCATTCTTCGGCGCAGGGCAGCAACCGCTCCGGGCTCCACGCGCAGGTCCGGGTTGAGGATGAGGTAGGCATCCGCTGCTCCGGCCATTCGCATAGCGGCATTGATTCCGCCGGCGTATCCAAGGTTCCCTCCGGTGCTCACGGCGACGACGTCAGGATGCCGGGCCAGTTCGGCCATGGTGAGGTCATCGGGGGAATTATCGGCCACCACCACTTTCAGTGACTGCTCCTTTGTTTCCCCGCGCAGGCTGGAGACCAAGGCCTGGACGTCGTCGGCATTGTTGTAGGTCACTACAATCACGGCGACGTCGGCCATTGACGCTGCCGGCAGGAACGATCCCGGACCACGGCTGGGCCCGTGCTCCGGGACGGCTGGGGCTTTGGTCCCCGGGATCACGTCCCTCGAACCGGGCACCGAAGAGGGCAACGCTGCAGTACTGGACATCCGCAGGGTGAAGTACGCCTGCGGTCCGTCCACCAGGTATCGCCGGGCCAGGCGTCGTGGTTCAAGCATCAATCGCCAGGCCCATTCCATGCCGTGGGTACTGACCCATACCGGGGCGCGCGTGATCCGGCCCGCGAGGAAGTCGACAACGGCACCGAACGCGAGCAACACCTTGGCCCCCGTCAGCTGCCCGTACTCGGCAATCCAGAGCTCCTGCCGTGGTTTGCCCAAGCCCACCACCAGAATGTCCGCCTCGGAGGCGGCAATCTCGGCTGCCAAACGCGAGGATGCGCTCACATCACCAAGCACTGAACGCTCAGGTGCCCACCAACCTGCAACTGCCAGACCGGGACGCTCCTGGCTGAACCTGTTCCGGATGAGTTCCTGCGACTGGGGGCTTCCGCCCAGGAATCCCACGCGGAGACCACGGCGTACGGCCTGGTCCAGCAATGGTCCCACGAGGTCGCTGCCGGCCAGGCGGGGCCAAGCAGAGCCGGTGATCCGCCCGGCTTCGGCAACCAACGGCGCACCATCGAGCAACGTCAACCATTCCACTGGTCCTGGCTGGTCCAGCGTGCCGCTCCACCGGCTGCCACGGCCGAAATGCTGGATGTGGTCCAAGTTTGCCGAGCAGACTCCCAAGGGCTTGGCTTCACCGTTATGCGCACGGCCCAGGATTTCACTCACTGCCTTGTCGAAGTCCATGAGTTTCACTGGTGCTCCGCCCAGGTTCACCCATTGCTCTGCCCCGGATTGTTCCGCGAATTGGTCACTGGCAGTGGCTTGGTCGCTGGCAACCGGTCCCTTGGGCGCCGTGAGCAGCAGCGCTGTATCGTCGGCATCGATGGCGGTGGAACGGTGGGGGAGTGCGCCTCGTCGGGGCGCTATCTTTGGCAGCAGCATTCTCGGCTCTCCAGGCTTCGGGGTCCAGCTCAGGGCACAATAATTGAGCCGGCGATCCAATGCTGCTGCACTGCTTGGATCGCCGTGGACAGCAAATGCTGCCCAACCAACTTGTTCACTTGAGTTGTCTCCCGGCCCTGCCACGTTGTGGGCTGCCGTAGGGCAACTTTAGGCCGTTTTGGCGGACTCCGCTAGGGCTCCAGTGCCGCCACATAGTCAGCAAGCCGTGGAGCGGCTGCAGGTGGATCAAAACCGCTGGCTCGAATTCCCGACAGATCCAGCATGCTGCTCCGGGGACGGGGAGCCGTGCCTGGCCCGGAATACGCTGCGGTACTGACGGACTGCACCAAACCGGGGTCGGCCCCGCACAAACGGTATACCTCCCGTGCAATGTCCGCCCACGACTGCCGTTCGCCGCTGTTGCTGAGGTTGTACGTCCCGTAGGGGGCGTTGGTTTCGAGCAAATGCCGGATGCCCGCCGCGATGTCCGTGGCGAAGGTCAGACGGCCCCATTGGTCATCGACCACCGACGGTGACGTTCCGCGTGCGGCCAGCGCCGCCATGGTGCGCACAAAGTTTCGGCCCTCGCCCACAACCCAGCTGGTCCGCACAATAAAGTGTCGCGGCACCGACGCCACAGCAGCGTCCCCGGCCGCTTTGCTCTGGCCATAGACCCCCAGCGGCGTGGGGTCTTCATCTTCCCGGTGAATGTCCGCCGTGCCGTCGAACACATAGTCGCTGGAGATATGAACCAGCGTCAGCGAATGTTCGACGGCGGTCCTCGCCAACAGGGACACGGCGGTTGCGTTGATTCTCCAGGCAGCTGCCCGGCCGTCGGCGGTCTCTGCAGCGTCCACTCCCGTGAATGCTGCTGCGTTGATGATGGTGGAATACTTCCGCCAGTCAGTTGCCACATACGATGCTTCCAACGTGATGTCGAACTGCTCCCTGTCCGCAAATTCCACAGTTTCGTCACCTGCAAATGCGGTCCGCAGTGCGTTTCCCAGCTGGCCATTTGATCCAAGGACCAGGGTGCGCCGCCGTTTCATGGGTTCCACTCCAGGTAATCGCGGATGATTACGGTCCTGCGGGGACACGACCGCCTTGTCCAGGGAAATCGGCCACGGGACAGCCACTGCTTCGTCGGCCAAATTCAGGAAGGTGTAATCCTTCTGCGCCTCCGCGCTCCAATGGTCGTTGACCAGGTAGGTGTAGGCGGTGCCGTCCTCGAGCGTCTGGAAAGCGTTGCCTACACCCCGAGGGACGTAGATCGCGTCCTTGGCTGTCAGCTCCGCATAAAACAGTGTCCCAAAGGTGGTTCCTTCCCGCAGGTCCACCCACGCGCCGAAGATTCGTCCGGAGGCGAGGGAAATGAACTTGTCCCATGGTTCGGCGTGAATGCCACGAGTGGTGCCGCGGGCGGCATTGAAGGAAATATTGTTCTGCACCGGGCCGAAATCCGGCAGCCCAAGGTCCGCCATTTTCTTCCGGTGCCAGTTCTCTTTGAACCAGCCCCGGTCATCCCCATGAACCGGCAGCTCAAAAAGCATCAAGCCCGGGATGGGTGTAGCCCTTGTCCGCAATTGCTGTGCCGGCTCCACTGTTCAGTGGCCCTGACCCGCGTACTTGGATTCTGTCCCAGCTTTCTGCGGACGCCACCAATCTTCGTTGTCCCTGTACCACTTCACGGTGTCGGCGATGCCGGCGTCGAAATCCGAGTACCGCGGCGACCAACCAAGTTCCCGCCTCAGTTTGCTCGAATCGATGGCGTAGCGAAGGTCGTGGCCAGGACGGTCACCCACCAGGTCATAGGCATCGCGCGGCTGGCCCATCAGCGAAAGAATCATTTCCACAACCTCGCGGTTGGATCGTTCACCGTCGGCTCCTATCAGGTACGTTTCACCCACGCGGCCGCGTTCGAGAATCGCCACCACGGCCGAAGAGTGGTCCTCTACGTGAATCCAGTCCCGGACGTTGAGCCCATTGCCGTAAAGGCGCGGCCGGGCACCTTCCAGGATGTTGGTGACCTGCCGGGGAATGAACTTCTCCACGTGTTGGTAAGGGCCGTAATTGTTGGAGCAATTGCTGATGGTCGCCTGGAGGCCGAATGACCTGACCCAAGCGCGAACCAACAAGTCCGAGCCTGCCTTCGTAGCCGAATACGGGCTGGTCGGCCGATACACGGAATCTTCAGTGAAGCGATGCGGATCATCCAGGGCCAGGTCTCCGTAGACCTCGTCCGTGGAGATGTGATGGAAACGCTTGCCGTGTTTGCGTGCGGCCTCAATGAGCGTGAAGGTACCCAGCAAGTTCGTGTCAACAAACGGACGGGGTTCCTCCAACGAGTTGTCATTGTGTGACTCGGCCGCAAAATGCACTACAGCGTCCACGGCGGCAGTCAACGTGTCCACGCTGTCGGCGTCGCAGATGTCGCCCTGGACGAAGTGGAAGCGTTCGGGAGGCAGCCCGGCGAGCGATTCGATGCTGCCCGCATAGGTCAGTTTGTCCAGGACCGTGACATGCAGGCCGGTGTGCTCCATGATGTAGTGGACAAAGTTGCATCCAATGAATCCGGCCCCGCCGGTGACAAGGATTCTCTGCATGGCCCTAGAGTAGCCGCCCGCGGCGAGACTGGGCACAGGTGAGGACGGCTGGTTTGCGAGGAATTGTTCTTGCAGGTGGAACGGGTTCGCGGCTCCACCCCATCACGCTCGGAATCAGCAAGCAGCTGGTTCCCGTGTTCGATAAGCCCATGATCTATTACCCCCTGTGCACGCTGATGCTCGCAGGGATCCGAGACATCCTGGTCATCACGACGCCAGGGGACGCAGCCCAGTTCCAGCGGCTCCTTGGCGATGGATCGCAGTTCGGTATCAACCTCAGCTATGCGGAGCAGCCGACGCCGGACGGCCTCGCCCAGGCGTTCATCCTCGGGGAGGACCACATTGGCAGCGGTAAAGTGGCGCTGATCCTCGGGGACAACATTTTCAACGGCCCCGGCATGGGCAACCAATTGCGCCACTACGCCGACGTCGACGGCGGCGCCATCTTCGGTTACTGGGTCAAGGACCCGTCCGCCTACGGAGTGGTGGAATTCGACGACGACGGCCTGGCCGTTTCCATCGAGGAGAAGCCGGCCGTGCCGAAGAGCAATTACGCCGTCCCCGGCCTGTACTTTTACGACAACAACGTGGTTGCCATGGCGAAAGACCTCCAACCATCCCCGCGTGGGGAACTGGAGATCACGGACATCAACCGCAAGTACATGGAACTCGGCCAGTTGCACGTGCAGAAATTTCCACGGGGTACCGCCTGGCTGGACACGGGAACCTTCAGCGACCTGAACGACGCCTCAAACTACGTCCGCACCACGGAGAACCGGCAGGGCTTGAAGATCGGCGCCCCTGAAGAAGTGGCGTGGCGGATGGGCTACCTGAACGACGACGAACTTCGCCAACAGGCCGCCAAGCTCGCCAAAAGCGGGTACGGGAACTACCTTCTGGACATCCTGGACCGCCAATAGCACCGAATTACGTGGCGGACACGTCTTCGAGTGCGCGGGCAATTTCTGCGGGAAGAACGCTCAATTGCGCGTCCAGTAGTTCTTTGAGTTGCACGGCGTTCCTGGCGCCGACAACAGCTGTCGCAACGCCCGGGCGCGAGAGCAGCCAGCTCAGGGAAACGTCCAGGGGAGACCGCCCCAGTCCGCGGGCAGCCATTGCCACCGCCTCCACCACCCGTGAGGCTTTCGGCTCGAGGTAAGGCTCCACATAGGCTGCGAGACGGCTCTGCGCTGCCCTGGAATCGGCCGGAATCTGCCCGCGGTATTTTCCGCTCAGGACGCCCCGACCCAGCGGCGCCCAGGCCATGAGCCCCAGCCCCGCGTCTTCCACGGCAGGGATCAGTTCCTCCTCGGCCCGGCGCTGAACCAGGGAGTATTCCGACTGGTTTGCCACCAGTGTGAATCCGGCCACGGCGGCGGCTTTGGCTGTCTGCCATCCGTTGTAGTTGGAAATTCCGACGTAGCGGGCCCGGCCGCTGCGTTGGGCGAGTTCCAACGCTGAAAGGGTTTCATCCAAGGGAACATTCGGGTCCCACTCGTGGGCGAACCAGATGTCGATGTAGTCGGTTCCCAGCCTGGCCAGGCTGGCGTCCAGGGCGGACAGCATCGCCCCGCGGGAGGCGTTGATGCTGCGCCTGGAGTCCGACGACGACACCCCGGCTTTGGTGGAGATGACCAGTTCGGAGCGGGCCACCACATCGCCCAGCATGGACCCCAGCATCGCTTCGGCCTGGCCCTGGGCGTACGAGGCTGCGGTGTCAACAACAGTGCCTCCGGCAGCTACGAAGGCGTGCAGCACTTCGGCCGCGTCCTGTTCATCTGTTTCCTGGGCCCAGGACATGGTTCCGAGGGACAAAGAGGACACACGGAACCCGCTGTTTCCGACATAACGCTGCTGCATAGCTGCTAGCTTACGGGCAGTTCCCAGTCTTCATGACGTAGGGTCTATTCACGTGAACTGGATAGAAGCAGCCTTGCTGGGCCTGGTGCAGGGCCTCACCGAATTCCTCCCGATCTCTTCAAGTGCGCACCTGCGGATTGTCGGCTCATTCCTTCCGGGTGCCGCTGATCCGGGTGCCGCTTTTACTGCGATCACCCAGCTGGGAACCGAAACCGCGGTCATTGTGTACTTCTGGCGCGACATCGTCAGAATCGTTCGCGCATGGTTTGGTTCCCTGACCGGGAAAGTCGAACGCAGCAACCCGGATGCCCGCATGGGCTGGTTGGTCATTTTGGGCAGCCTGCCCATCATCGTCCTGGGCCTGTTGTTCCAGGACCAGATTGAATCCGTTCTGCGCAGTATGTGGATCGTTGCCACCATGCTGATTGTGTTCGGCATGATCCTGGCTGTCGCCGACGCCATCGGCCGGCAGGACAGAGACCTCACGCAGCTGAGTTACAAGCACGGCATCCTGTACGGCTTCGCTCAAGCCATGGCACTGATTCCCGGTGTCTCCCGGTCCGGCGGCACCATCACGGCGGGCCTGCTCATGGGCTACACCCGTGAGGCTGCTGCGAGGTATTCGTTCCTTCTGGCCATTCCGGCTGTGTTCGGCAGTGGCCTCTACCAGCTCTACAAGACCGTTTCGAATGACGGCCTTTCCGGACCGTACGGGCTTCCTGAGACCGCCTTGGCCACCGTCATCGCCTTTGTCGTGGGCTACATCATCATCGGCTGGTTCCTGAAGTTCGTCTCCACACGGAGTTACCGGCTCTTCGTTTGGTACCGCATCCTCCTCGGCCTGGCGTTGTATGTCCTGCTCGGTTTCAATGTGATCAGCGCCTAGCACTAAGGTTGAGTCGTGAAATCGTGGACCTCCCGCCCTGTTCCTGAGCTGCCCGGCAGCATGCCGCAACTACGACTGTTCGACACAGCCCTTGGCCGCGTCGTGGAGGTTGAACGGCAACCGGAACAATCCATGTACGTCTGCGGCATCACGCCATATGACGCTACCCACATGGGACATGCGGCCAGTTATGTGGCATTCGATCTCCTGAACCGGGCATGGCGCGACGCCGGCATCCGGGTGTCTTACGTCCAGAACGTCACGGATGTCGATGACCCCCTGCTGGAGCGCGCCACCGCCACTGGTGTGGACTGGCGCGACTTGGCGCAGAGCCAGATTGAGTTGTTCCAGACGGACATGGACGCACTCAACGTACTGGCACCAAACCACTACATCGGTGCCGTGGAGGCGATCCCGGACATTGTGCCCGCCATCGAGCGCCTCATTGCCGACGGCGTGGCCTACCGCGTTCAAGGATCCGACGGTGAACCCGACGGCGATGTCTATTACGACGTCGAAATGGCCGGCAAACGTTCCGACGCAACCGACGCCTGGACCCTGGGCGACGTGTCAGGACTTGGCGAAGCAGAGATGCTGACCTTGTTCGCTGAACGCGGAGGAGACCCTGCCAGGCCGGGCAAACGCAATGCTCTGGACCCCTTGCTCTGGCGCGTGGCCCGCGACGGCGAACCCAACTGGCCCGGCGCGACTCTTGGCGA
This sequence comes from Arthrobacter sp. AK01, assembly GCF_021109375.1. Taxonomy (NCBI): domain Bacteria; kingdom Bacillati; phylum Actinomycetota; class Actinomycetes; order Micrococcales; family Micrococcaceae; genus Arthrobacter; species Arthrobacter sp. AK01. The sequence goes on along the minus strand of NZ_JAJOHP010000021.1, from coordinate 46,246 downwards.
CGGCCGGCCCGGTTGGCACATTGAATGTACGGTCATCGCGCAGAAGTACCTCCCGGCACCCTTCACCGTCCAAGGCGGCGGATCGGACCTCATCTTCCCGCACCACGAAATGGGAGCCGGGCACGCCTACTCCCTCTCCGGTGTCCCGCTGGCACGGCACTACTCGCATGCTGGCATGGTGGGCCTGGACGGCGAGAAGATGAGCAAATCCAAGGGCAACCTGGTCCTTGTCTCCAAGCTCCGCGCGGCCGGTGAGGAACCAGCAGCCATCCGACTGGCCATTCTTGCCAACCACTACCGTTCTGATTGGTCATGGACCGATGCGGAGTTCTCGGCCGCCAAAGACCGGCTGGCACAGTGGCGTGAGGCCGCGGAGCATGCACCTACCGGATCGGCGGGACCCTTGGTGGCAGCCATGCGCAATGAGTTGGCCAACGACCTCAACGCTCCCGGAGCCATCGCCGCCGTCGATTACTGGGCAGGGGAAGCGCTGCGCTCCGGCGCGGAGAAGTCCGCACAGGACTCTGCCCTGGTGACGGATGCCATCGACGCTTTGCTTGGGGTGGAACTCTAGGGCGCGAATCAGCACGAAACACCAACGGCCCGAAACACCAACGGCCCTGACGCAATGTCAGGGCCGTTGCTGTTTTCAGGATTGGTTCTTACGGCCGCTCTTTGCCACGCCGCTTCAGGTAGCGCTCGAATTCGCGGGCAATGGATTCACCGGAGGCTTCCGGGAGGTCCGCCGTATCCTTCGCTTCCTCAAGCTGGCGCACGTAGGCAGCAATTTCGGGGTCCTCAGTGGCGAGTTCGTCCACTCCGCGTTCCCAGGCCTCGGACTCTTCGGCCAACGCCTGGCTGTCGAGGGGAACCTGGAGCAGGTCTTCCACTTTGTGCAGGATCGCCAGCTGAGCCTTGGGGGAGGGGGGCTGGGCAACGTAGTGCGGAACAGCCGCCCACAGGGACACCGTCGGCAACCCCGCCAGCATGGCGAACTCCGCAAGCACGCCAACAATCCCTACCGGTCCCTCGTATTGGGATGCCTCGAGGTTCAGGCGCTCACGCAGCGAACTGTCCTCGCTGGTGGTGCTTACCGGAATGGGCCGGCTATGGGGTACATCGGCAAGCAATGCGCCAATCAGGATCACGGAGTCCACCTTGAGTGCTTCGGCGTGGACCAACAATTCGGTGGTGTAGGCACGCCAACGGTAGGAAGGTTCCGTGCCTAGTACGAAGACCACGTCCACGTTGCTGTCCGGAACTGCTGCCTTGTAGATCCGGGTAGAGGGCCACTTGACCTTGCGGGCACCCGAGGATGTGCGGCGCACGGTGGGGCGGGTGAACTGGAAGTCGTAGTACTCTTCGGCGTCCACCGTGGCAACCTTTTTGCCGTCCCAGAGCTTGTTCAAATAGTGCAGCGCATCGCTGGCGGCCTCGCCGGCATCGTTCCAGCCCTCGAATGCGGCGAGCATGACGGTGACACGCTGGCCTTCCGCCGGTTCCTTGAGGAAACGCTCGGGCTCCGCGGTGATGTCCTGCCCTTCGGGGGTCCCGTCCACACTGTTCATCCACTCACCCTACGTCCAAGACCCGTGCCGATGCATGGCATTTGACGTCAACGCGTGTCACCGATTCGCCCACAGCGCAAAGCCCGGACAGCCGCCGGCCAGGTTCCACGTAGACTTGAAACCATGCATTCGTTACCCAGCCAGCCCCTCCTCAAAGCCGTGCTCTGGGATATGGATGGCACACTCGTGGACACCGAGCCCTACTGGATCGCTGCCGAGCGTGAGCTTGTGGAGTCCCATGGCGGAAGCTGGTCGCACCAGCAGGCCATGCAATTGGTAGGCCAGTCGCTGCTTCACTCGGCCGCCGTCCTCCAAGCCGCGGGTGTCCGGCTTGAAGCCCGCGAAATCGTGGACACCCTCAGCGCCCAGGTCATCGCGCAGGTCCGCGAGGAAGTCCCGTGGCGTCCGGGCGCGCGTGAACTCCTGGACGAACTTCATCAGGCGGGCATCCGCTGTGCCCTGGTAACCATGTCCGAGGGCCCTTTGGCCGGCGTGGTAGTGGAAAGCCTTCCCAAGCCCTACTTCGAATTCATGGTCACCGGGGATACGGTAGCCAACGGAAAACCGCACCCCGAGGCTTACCTCACTGCTGTCGAACGGCTCCGGCTGGACGACCCCTCACTCAGCATTCACCACTGTGTCGCCCTGGAGGACTCCGTACCGGGGGCAACGGCCGCCATTGCCTCGGGTGTGGTGACGGTAGGAATACCCCACCAGGTTCCGTTGCCCGAGGACCGCCGCATGATCATGTGGGACACGTTGGTTGGCAGGACTGCCTCCGACGTCAGCCGCCTGGTTCATGACCGCCTCGCAGCAGTGGACCTGCTTGAAGGGGCCAACTAGGTGAGCAGTTCCTCCACGCCCCATCACGCCGCCACCAAAAAAGACGGCATTCCCCTGGGAAAGATCGCCGGTATTCCGGTATACCTCGCTTACTCGTGGTTTGTCATCGCCGGCTTCACGGTGATTGTCTATGGCCCGGCACTGCTGATACGGATGCCGGAGCTCGGCATCGGAGCGTATTTCGTGGCCTTGGGTTATGCCCTGCTGCTCGCCGTCTCGGTTCTGGTCCATGAATTGGCGCACGCGCTCAGCGCAAAGGCCTTCAGCTGGCCAACGGAAAAGATCGTGCTGAACCTCTGGGGCGGACATACCCAATTCGAGAATTTCACGGCTTCCCCTGGACGTTCGGTGGTGGTCGCCTTGGCCGGACCGGCCTCCAACTTCGTCCTGGCGGCCGGAATGTGGGCCGTTCTTTCTTCCGGTGCCTTAAGCGGCGTATCGGACATCCTGGCCAACATCCTGATGTGGGCCAACCTCCTGATCGGCTTGTTCAATGTCCTTCCCGGTTTGCCCCTGGACGGCGGCCGCTTGGTTGAATCGGCGGTTTGGAAAGCGACCGGAAGCCAGGACAAGGGCACGATCGCCGCAGGGTGGTCTGGCCGCATCATCGTTGCCGCATTGGTCATCTGGTTCATCGGGCTGCCGCTCATCAGCGGCACGCCGCTGGATATCAGCCTGATGCTTATCACCTTCCTCGTCTGCGGCTTCCTCTGGATGGGCGCTTCGAGCTCGATCCACCACGCCAAGCTCCGCAGCCGCCTCTACCTCGTGAGTGCCGCTGGACTGGCAGAATCCGCGGTAGGCGTGCCGAACTCGGCCACTGTTGCGGACGTCCTGGACCTTTCCCCGGCCGGGAGTCCCGCCGTCGTGATTTGCGGACCGGATGGCAAGCCGCAGGGTGTGGTGGACTTCGGAGCAGCGGCCGCTGTGCCTCCGCAATCAACGGCGACGACGCCCGTCACCGCAGTAGCGCACGCCCTGGGCGCTGGGGCGTACGTCCCGGAATGGTCCAAGGGCCAGGAATTGATCCAGTACTTGGCACGGCTGGAGGGCGGCGAATACGCTGTGGTGGATCACAACGGAATCGTCACTGGCCTTCTCCGCCAGCAAGCAGTAGTGACGGCCATTACAGGCAAGGAAGCCCGCCGGAGCGGGCGCGCCTGACACCCTTGCCGGTAGAGTTGCATGCCGGCGGTTATACCGAAGAACCCATGGATTTTTGGCGCCCACCCGCCAGCAAGACGTTGCGGCCCAGCCGTACAGGAGCGAGGAACAGTACATGAGCAGCGAAACCGCCGCCCCCGAAGCAAACGCAGGCACCGACAGGCCGGCCGATGGCACAACCGTGCAGCCGACGGGTGCTGCGCGCCGCCGCGGGCCTTTCCGCGTTGGCGAACGGGTCCAGCTCACTGATGAACGCGGCCGCATGAACACCATCAGCTTGGAGGTAGGTGGCGCTTTCCACACCCACCGCGGCTTCCTGAACCATGATGAGATCATCGGCAAGGTGGATGGCTCCGTAGTCAGCAACAACGTTGGCCAGCAGTACCAGACCCTGCGTCCGTTGCTCTCCGATTTCGTCTTGTCCATGCCCCGTGGCGCCGCTGTTGTGTATCCGAAGGATGCAGGCCAGATCGTCACCATGGCTGACATCTTCCCCGGCGCACGTGTCGTTGAGGCCGGCGTCGGGTCCGGCGCCCTCTCCATTTCGCTGCTGCGCGCCGTGGGCGACGGCGGCTACCTCCACTCCTTTGAGCGTCGCGAAGAGTTCGCCGACATCGCCCGCGGAAACGTGGAGACCATCTTCGGCGGACCGCACCCCGCATGGCAGATCTCCCTGGGCGACTTCCAGGAAGAAGTGGTCAAGGCTGAGGCTCCTGGCTCCGTGGACCGCGTCGTGCTGGACATGCTGGCTCCCTGGGAGTGCTTGGACGCTGTTGCCACTGTCCTGGCGCCCGGTGGTGTGTGGATCAACTACGTGGCAACCGTCACCCAGTTGTCGCGCACGGCTGAGGCCATTCGCGCCGACGGGCGCTTCACTGAGCCTGCCGCCTGGGAGTCCATGGTTCGCGGATGGCACCTTGAGGGACTGGCCGTACGGCCGGACCACCGCATGGTGGCCCACACCGGATTCCTCCTCGTCACACGCCGCCTCGCCGATGGCGTCACTGGAATCTCCGTCAAGCGCCGCCCGTCCAAGACCGAGTTCAGCGAAGAGGACCTCAACGCGTGGACGCCCGGCGCTGTGGGAGAGCGCTCTGTCTCGGACAAGAAACTCCGCCGGGCAGCCCGCGACGCCATCGCAGGAACCAACGTCCAGGATGATCCCCCAGTCACAAACTGACAAAGGTCACAATAGGGTCCGCATTCCGGATGTCACCAAGCACCCTGCGCTTTTCGGGACTAAGGTCTTGTTAAGCGCAGGAAGGGGCTGATGAATCGTGGATACGTCAAACAACGACCTTGGACGGCCGACGCCGGAAGAAGCACATAACGCAGCGGAAGAAGCGGCGAGCCGGGGGCTTGCAGCTGTCCAACCGCCGGAGCCCTCGAGTGAACTGACGGTTGCCGAACGGCAAATCAATATCCTCCGGGACAAGCTTCGCCACATTGACCGCCAGTTGGCAGCTGCTACCCAGAACAACGGCAAGCTTGTGAGCATGCTGGAAACGGCCAAGGCCGAGATTCTCCGTTTGAAGGGTGCTTTGGAGCAGGAGGGCCAGCCGCCCTATAGCTTCGGAACCGTAGTGCAGATCAACCCGCGAAAGCAGGCAGCCGCAGGCAGTTCCGGCCAGGCCGCTACCGAAGAGTCCGTGGATATCTTCAATGCCGGCCGCAAAATGCGTGTAGGCGTCAGCCCACTGGTCAACCTGAACCAGCTGGCAGTCGGGCAGGAAGTCCTCTTGAACGAGGCCCTCCTGGTGGTGGCCGGGCTGGGCTACGAACGCGCCGGCGAACTGGTCACCCTCAAGGAAATGTTGGGCAAGGACCGCGCCCTGGTGGTGGGCCGGGCCGACGAGGAACGCGTAGTCCGGCTGTCAGGCGCCCTTCAAAGTGTCCACCTGAAGGTCGGCGATGCACTGTCCCTGGACTCACGGACTGGCTACGCCCTTGAGAAGGTGCCGAGGGCCGAGGTGGAGAACCTTGTCCTCGAAGAAGTTCCGGATATCACCTATCAGGACATTGGCGGTCTCGGCCCCCAAATCGAACAGATCCGCGATGCCGTGGAGCTGCCGTTCCTGCACCCGGACCTCTACCGCGAACATGGGCTCAAGGCCCCCAAAGGCATACTGCTGTACGGCCCTCCGGGTTGCGGCAAGACGCTCATCGCCAAGGCTGTGGCAAATTCCCTTGCAGCCCGTGCCGCAGAACGCGCCGGCAACACCGATCTCAAGAGCTACTTCCTGAACATCAAGGGACCCGAGCTCCTGGACAAGTATGTGGGCGAGACCGAGCGCCACATCCGCCTCATTTTCTCGCGTGCCCGTGAAAAGGCATCCGATGGCAGCCCTGTCGTCGTCTTCTTCGACGAAATGGACTCGCTGTTCCGCACCCGCGGTACCGGCGTTTCGTCCGACGTCGAAACCACTATCGTGCCCCAGTTGCTGAGCGAGATCGACGGCGTCGAGCGTCTGGACAACGTCATTGTCATCGGCGCCTCCAACCGTGAGGACATGATCGATCCCGCCATTCTTCGACCCGGTCGCCTCGACGTAAAAGTGAAGATCCAGCGCCCCGATGCCGAGGCCGCGGCGGACATTTTTGCCAAGTACATCACCACGGACCTGCCCTTCCACGCCCAGGACCTTGCCGAGTATGGCGGAGACGTGCAGGCCACGGTGGACGCCATGGTCCAGCGCACCGTCGAAGCCATGTATTCCACGGAGAAATCCAACGAGTACCTCGAAGTCACCTACGCCAACGGCGATACGGAAATGCTCTACTTCAAGGACTTCAACTCCGGCGCCGTGGTGCAGAACGTCGTGGACCGGGCCAAGAAATACGCCATCAAGGACCTCCTGACCAATCACCAAAAGGGCCTCCGGATCGAGCACCTGCTGCGGGCCGTGGTTGACGAGTTCCGCGAGCATGAGGACATGCCGAACACCACCAACCCGGACGACTGGGCCAGGATTTCGGGCAAGAAGGGTGAACGGATCACGTACATCCGCACGATTGTCCAGGGCAAGGCCGGCCAGGAACCAGGCAAGTCGATTGAAACCACCGCCAACACGGGCCAATACCTATGACAGCAAGACCCGAAGGTACGCCTGCTGAAAAGTTGCCCGCCGGCGGCGCCATGCGCGTCATGGGCTCGGAAACTGAATACGGAATCCACGCGCCGTCGGCGCCCGGGGCGAATGCCACCATGATGTCCGCAAGGATCATCCAGGCGTACGCCACAGTTACCCGGCAACGGGCAGCCGGGGGAGCAGAGACACGCTGGGACTACACGGACGAAGAACCGTTACACGATGCACGCGGCTGGACCTTGGACAGGTCAGCCGCGGATCCCAGCCAACTCACAGACCAGCCGCCAGTGCTCGACGCCGAAGCGGTTGCGTTGGCGTACGGTCGCCAGGAGTTGGAGCTCGATGGAGCCGACGAATCCGGTTCCCTGCTGATGAACATGGTCCTCGGAAACGGGGCGCGTCTCTACGTGGACCATGCACACCCCGAGTATTCGAGCCCGGAAGTGACGAATCCGCGCGATGCTGTGGCGTGGGATGCTGCCGGTGACCTGGTTGCCTTGGCCACTGTGAGGAAGGTCGCGGCGGACACCACCCTGCCCCCCATCAATCTTTACAAGAACAACACTGACAACAAGTCAGTGTCTTATGGCTCGCACGAGAACTACCTCATGCCCCGCTCCGTTCCGTTCGGTGACATTATTCGTGGCCTGACGCCATTTTTTGTCTCCCGCCAGGTGGTGTGCGGTGCCGGACGGGTCGGCTTGGGACAGGACAGCTCCACACCCGGATACCAGATCAGCCAACGTGCGGACTTCTTCGAGGCCGAGGTGGGGCTGGAAACAACCATCCGACGTCCCATCATCAACACCAGGGACGAGCCCCACGCAACGGCCGACAAGTACCGCCGCCTTCACGTGATCATCGGTGACGCCAACCTCAGCCAGGCCTCGAACTACCTCAAGTTCGGTACCACCGCCATGGTCCTGAGCCTCATCGAAGCCGGACAGGCTCCGAGGATTGAAGTCCACGAGCCTGTTCAGGCTCTTCAAACCATCAGCCACGACACAACGCTCACAGCCACAGTACGGTTGCTCGACGGCCGAAGGGTGACGGCCCTGGACATCCAGTGGATGTATTACGAGGCAGCGGCCAAACTTGCCCAGGAGACTGGCGTGGCGGACTCGGTTACCGGCGATGGCCACACCCACGATGTCTTGTCACACTGGGAAACCACGTTGACAACGCTGGGAAGCGACCTTGCTGCGGCCTCCTCGTCCGTTGAATGGGTGGCCAAGAAATCACTTCTGGAAGGCTACCGGAACCGTGACGGCCTTGAGTGGAACGACGCCAGGCTCGGATTAGTGGACCTGCAATGGTCGGATATCCGGCCCGAAAAGGGCTTGTACTACAGGCTGCTGTCCAGGGACCGCATGATGCGGATCGTCGACGACGCCGACATCGCCAGGGCGGTGACCGAACCGCCGTCGGACACTCGCGCGTACTTCCGCGGACGGTGTGTTTCCAGGTTTGGCAAGGACGTGGTCGGCGCCAGTTGGGACTCGGTAATTTTCGATGTACCGGGGTTGGGGAAACTGCAGAGGGTACCCACCCGTGAACCGCTGCGTGGAACCCGGGCGTTGACCGGAGCATTGTTCGACCGTCACCAGGATGCAGGTTCATTCCTTGCCGATTTGATGGGCCGAAACCCGCCGCCGGCCAGGAGCTGAGGCTGGAACGGCACACCAACATTCGTGCCCTTCCAAAGCCGTACGCAGCAGCCCACGGCGTGGCAATATGGCATTAGGAAGTCTCCGGCATCAGGGGACTGACAGTAGGGAGAAAGAAAATGGCAGCTCAGGAGCAGCAACAACCGCAGTCGAGGGAAACCGAAACTGAAGTGGACGTACCGGAGGCCCCGCCCGCAGCGCCCGAGGCACAGGCGTCGGAGGCAACCCAGGGCGTGGATGACCTCCTCGATGAAATCGACGGCGTCCTGGAATCAAACGCCGAAGAGTTCGTCCGGGCGTTCGTGCAAAAGGGCGGCCAGTAACCGGACCCACACCGTCAGTACTGCCCGGTCGGCGTGAGGCCGCCGGGCATCGGAACGCAGAGTCGAAGGAGTGCAGCAATGCAGGACCCATCAACCGGCCCCCTGGCCACCCAGGCAACGTCTTCCTTTACGGAGCATCTCCAACGCTCGCGTCCCGAATTACTTCCCTTCAGCCAATCATTACCGGCCGGCATGGTTCCGTCGTCGCCTCATGCCACCACCATCGTTGCCCTGACATATGCGGGAGGTGTCCTGATGGCGGGAGACCGCCGGGCCACGATGGGCAACGTCATCGCCAGCAGGCACATCGAGAAAGTGTTTCCCGCCGACGAGTATTCCGTGCTGGGTATCGCCGGCACGGCCGGCCTGGCCATCGACATCACACGGCTTTTCCAGGTTGAGTTGGAGCACTACGAGAAAATCGAGGGCACGCTCCTGAGCCTGGTGGGCAAGGCCAACCGGCTGGGGGCAATGATCCGCGGGAACCTTCCCATGGCAATGCAGGGGATGGCGGTCATTCCGTTGTTCGCGGGGTTCGACCAAGTGTCCGGCGTCGGGCGGTTGTTCTCCTACGACGTCACCGGCGGCCGCTACGAAGAGCAGGAACACCACTCGGTTGGTTCCGGTTCGGTGTTCGCCCGGGGCGCCCTGAAGAAGCTGTGGAAGCCGAATCTCACTGAAGAATCCGCGGTGGCAGTGGCCGTTGAGGCGCTCTACGATGCCGCGGACGACGACTCCGCCACCGGTGGCCCCGACCCGGTCCGTCAACTGTGGCCTGTTGTCTATACCGTCAACCGCACCGGAAACCGCCGTGTTCCGGAACGCGACCTGGCCGCCATAGCCGGCGCCATCGTCGAATCACGGGCCATCGCCGGACGGGAGGCCTGAGATGACGCAGCAGTTCTACGTCTCTCCCGAACAGCTGATGAAGGACCGTGCTGACTTTGCACGGAAAGGCATCGCCCGCGGACGCTCCGTGGTGGTCATCAGTTGCGCCGACGGCATTGCCTTGATCGCGGAGAATCCGTCGCCCTCGCTGCACAAGATCGGCGAGATCTACGACAAAATCGCCTTCGCAGCAGTGGGCAAGTACAACGAGTTCGAAAGCCTCCGGCAAGCCGGTGTCCGTTACGCCGACGTCCGCGGATACTCCTACGATCGCGAGGACGTCACCGCCCGCGGTCTGGCCAGCGTGTATGCCCAGAGTCTTGGCGCGGTGTTCACTGCGGAACAGAAACCTTTCGAAGTGGAGCTGGCAGTCGCCGAAGTGGGCCTGGCACAGGAGCAGGACCACCTTTACCGGCTGACCTTCGATGGCTCGATTGCCGATGAGAACGGCTTTGTTGTCATGGGCGGTCTCGCTGACCAGATTTCCGACGTCGTCAGTGGGGATTGGGATCCCGAGCTCAGTTTGGCCGGGGCCATGCGTTTGGCACTGCGCGCCCTGGCTGCCGATAAGGAGGCTGACGCGCTGCCGGCTACCGCCGTCGAGGCTGCAGTCCTGTACCGCGCGTCCGAAAGCCACCGCGGTTCCCGTAGGGCGTTCCGGCGGCTGTTGCCTGAGGATATGACCCTGTTGCTCGCCGAGGAGGCTTGAGATGGATAAGAGAATATTTGGCATCGAAACGGAATTTGGAATCTCCTATTCCAGCCCGGATTCGCGTCCTCTGGCCCCTGAGGAAGTGGCCAGATACCTTTTTCGCAAGGTCGTCAGTTGGGGCCGGTCGTCCAATGTCTTCCTGACCAACGGCTCACGGCTTTACCTGGATGTGGGTTCGCATCCAGAGTACGCCACGGCCGAATGTGACGACCTTGCACAGCTGATCGCCCATGACAGGGCTGGCGAACTCATCCTGGACGACCTCGTGGACGAGGCCCAGGCGCGGCTGGCGGCGGAGGGATTCAACGGCACGGTGTATCTCTTCAAGAACAACACCGACTCCGCCGGAAACTCCTACGGCAGCCACGAAAACTACCTCATTCCGCGGCGGGGGGAATTCTCCCGCTTGGCCGAGATCCTCATTCCCTTCCTGGTGACCCGCCAGTTGATCGCGGGAGCGGGGAAAGTGCTGAAGACGCCCCACGGCGCCACGTTTGCCTTCTCCCAGCGTGCCGATCACATCTGGGAGGGCGTGTCCTCGGCCACCACCAGGTCCCGCCCCATCATCAACACCCGCGATGAGCCACATGCGGACGCCGAGTTCTACCGTCGCCTCCACGTGATTGTGGGGGACTCCAACATGTCTGAAACTTCCGCGCTCCTAAAGGTGGGAACCGTGGACCTTATCCTCCGCATGATCGAGGCAGGCGTCATCATGCGGGATATGCGGATGGAAAACCCTATCCGCAGCATCCGTGAGATCTCGCATGACCTGACGGGCCGCGCACTGGTCAGGCTTGCCAACGGCAGGCAGCTCACCGCCCTGGATATCCAGCGCGAGTACCTGACCAAGGTCACTGAGTTCGTCGCCACGAACGGCGCACACAACGCCCATGTGCCGCTCATCCTGGATCTGTGGAAACGAACGCTCGATGCCATCGAAAGCGGCGATACGAGCACCATTGATACCGAAGTGGACTGGGCCATCAAGAAGAAGCTCATGGACGGCTACATGAACCGCCATGACCTTAGCCTTGACTCACCACGCATCGCCCAGCTCGACCTCACGTATCACGACATCTCGCGTCAACGTGGGATTTTCTTCCTTCTGCAAGCGCGGGGGGCAGCACGACGCCTGGTTACGGAAACGGACGTCAAAGACGCCGTGGACGCGCCACCCCAGACAACCAGGGCAAAGTTGCGGGGTGACTTTGTTCGCCGCGCCCAGGAGCTGGGCCGCGACTACACCGTTGACTGGGTGCACCTGAAGCTCAACGACCGGGCGCACCAGACCATTCTCTGCAAGGATCCGTTCCGTAGCGTTGACGAGCGGGTGGATGCACTGCTGGACTCCATGGGCTGACCGGCTCTATAAGCTGGCTCCCAGCTTCGCGGGCTATTCTGGATAGTGGTCTCTTTCCAAGAGCCGCACTGCTTGGATGCGCAACGCGCCTTTCCGAGTGTCCCTTGCCCCGACGAAAGTGTCTTTTTTGTGCGCCGACTCCTAGCAATTCTCCTTCCTGCCCTGTTGCTCATCACCGCGTGCGGAGGAAGCACTCCGGCCGCCGAGCCCACCAGCCAGTCTGCCGGTGACACCTCAAAGCTCGACTCCGTGAAAGTGACGGACAACGGCGACAAAGCACCCGGCGTTGAATTCTCCAAGCCCCTCACCGTGACTGAACCAACCATCAAGATGGTTGTCGAAGGCGATGGTGAGCGCGTGAAGGCCGGACAAACGGCCGAGCTGATGTACCTTGCCGTGGACGGCAATGACGGCAAGACAGTGGAAGATGCCTACGCCAACGGCCCCCAGCCAATCGAACTGACCGACGAATTGAAGACCGGCAACGAGCAAATCTATAACGCGATTGTCGGAGCCAAGGTTGGGTCCCAAATCGCTTTTGCGGCACCTGGCAATGCCACAGCATCTGCCCCCGCCTCCACGCAGTTGGTCGTCTTTAAGCTGGTCTCAGCGAAGGACCCCGCACCGGTACTGGAGAAGCCCGAAGGCGAGACAGTTACTCCTCCGGCAGGGCTCCCCACCGTGAAGGAAGACGACAAGGGCATTCCCCAGATTTCCGTTGAAGGCGTTGCGGCTCCGAAGGAACTCATCGCCCAGGACCTCATCAAGGGCACAGGTGCTGCCGTGAAGGCCTCCGACACCCTGACGGTCAATTACGTCGGCGTCACCCTCGCAGGTGGAACCAAGTTCGATTCCAGCTACGACCGTGGAGAGTCCACCAGCTTCCCGCTCACCGGGGTCATCAAGGGCTGGACCCAGGGCCTCGAAGGCAAGACCGTCGGCTCCCGCGTCCTGCTGGTCATTCCGCAGGATCTGGCCTACGGCGAAGCCGGCCAGGGTGAAGCCAAGGGCGACCTCGTGTTCGTCGTTGACATTCTTGGCGTCAAGTAACCGGCACTGAAATTTCGACAAGACCGTTGGGCACTGGCTTAAGCTTGTTCCTGACACTCATCCGTCCCCTCACACCAAGGAGCCTCCATGTCATTTGGCCAGCGTGATTTCGACCGCACCAAGCCCGAAATCGACTTCCCCGAAGGCGACGTCCCCACGGACCTCGTCATCACGGACCTCATCGAGGGCACCGGCACAGAAGCCAAGGCCGGAGACACCGTGTCCACCCACTACGTGGGCGTCGCCTGGTCCACTGGTGAAGAATTTGACGCCTCGTGGGGCCGCGGCGCTCCGCTGGACTTCAGGGTCGGCGTCGGCCAGGTCATCCAGGGCTGGGACCAGGGCCTGCTGGGCATGAAGGTCGGCGGCCGTCGCCGCCTGGAAATCCCTTCCGAGCTCGCCTATGGCTCCCGGGGTGCCGGTGGAGCGATCAAGCCCAACGAAGCCCTGATCTTTGTGGTCGACCTCGTAGCAGTTCGCTAAGGCAGATAGCCCTGAGCAAGGCGCGTTACCTTCCGGTTCCACCGGTCGGTGACGCGCCTTGCTGCTTTCCCGCTGGTCTTTAGTAACGTAGCAAGGGTGTCCGCATCCCGCACTGAACGACTTCTGAACCTTCTCCTGGCTTTGCTCAATACCAGAGTGGGGCTTCCACGCTCTGTCCTGCGTGAGAAGGTCTACCGCGATTCCGCTGCCAACGATGTCGCCTTTGGTCGTATGTTCGAGCGCGACAAAGTGGACCTGAAGCAGTTTGGCTTTGAGATCGAAACATTGGCGGATCCGCGCAGCTTCGGCGCGGAGGATCCCGCGACAACCCGTTACCGCATCGGTAAGGACTCAAACCGGCTTCCGGACGTCAGCCTGACCCCGGCCGAGTGCACGGTCCTTCTGCTGGCTGCCCAGCTATGGGAACGTGCTGCGCTTGGCACGGCGGCCGCCAATGCCGTCCGCAAGCTCCAGGCGGCCGGTGGTTTCACCGACGTCGATCTCCCATCGGGAGTGCAGCCGCGGATAAGGCCGGCGGGCCAGGCTTTCGACGACGTCGTGGCAGCCATGCATGGCAGGCATGCCGTCCGCTTCGGCTACCTTGCGGTCAGCACGGGGCGCGAGGAAGTGCGGGAAGTTGAGCCCTGGGGACTCGGCAGCCGTTTCGGCCAGTGGTACCTCGTGGGCTTTGACCGGGGGAGGGAGGCAAAACGACTCTTCAGGCTTTCGCGGATGACGACCGCAGTGGGCCTGGTGCCCGGCAGCAGCTTCGATGCTCCGGACGGTTTCAACGCCCGCGCCGAGCTGGATTCACTTAATGAACTGCCACTTCAGAACGCCACCCTCGATGTAGACATCGACCGGCTCCTGGCCCTGCGGAAAAGGGCCTCGCACGTCGAACCGGCTGCAAGAGAAAACAGCCGTGATCGCCTCGTCGTGGAATTCCGGGATCCCGAGGTCCTCGCGGAGGAACTGGCCTCTTACGGCCCCCACGTGAAGGTGGGCGGTCCGGAGGAGCTGCGCGCCGCCGTCGTGCGTCGACTCCAGGGTGCGGTGAACTTCGACGCCGAACCGTCCGTACCCGTTGGGTTCCCTGACTCTGAGCGGTTGCCACGCGCCCGAAAGCGGACTTCCGAGGATCAGCTGGCCCGGATGCTCCAGTTGGTTCCCTTCCTGGTCCATCACCAGGGCTTGCACATCCAGGAAGTCGCAGACCATTTTGGCATCACCCGCAAGGCCCTGATCGACGACCTCAAGATCCTTATCTGCTCGGGGCTCCCGGAGGGTTATCCCGACGATCTCCTGGACATCCAGTGGGAGAACGACCACGTCTATATCTCTGAGCACCTGGACCTGAACCGGCCGGTGCGCTTCAGCGAGGAGGAGGCCGCGGCGCTGCTGACTGGCTTGGAAATGCTGGGAGACCTGCCCGCCCTGGCCGGCATGTCCGAGGACGGGCCCGGCAGCGCCCTGGAATCGGTGACCATTAAGCTAACCGGCGCAGCGGGACAGGCCGGGCGTTTGGCGGGCTCCGTAGCCGGCCAATCAGTGGCGCCCGAACAGTCCCATGCTTTCGCCACCATTACCCAGGCGATCAGGGACAGCCAACAACTCCGGCTACGGTACTTCTCCCGGCAGCGGGACGAACTGACGGAGCGGGACGTGGATCCCTTGCGGCTCTATTCCCTGGACAACACCTGGTACTTCGAAGCCTACTGCCACAGTAAGGCCGGCATCAGGAACTTCCGGCTGGACAGGGTGGAACTAGTGGAACCCAACGGCCGTCCGGCGTCCGGCACGGCAACGGCCGGACTGGATTTTCCGGCCCGGCTGTTCACGCCCAGCGACGATGACGTCCTGGTCCTCCTGCAGCTCACCCGCCAGGGCGCCGGACTGGCGGATGACTATTACGCCGAGCGAACAGCACAACTGCCCGACGGCGGGCTTCTGGCCGAAGTGCGGTTTGGCGATGCGGGCTGGCTCCCGATGTTCGTGGCACAGCATGGTGGATCTGCGCGGATTCTCGCCCCGGATTCACTGCGTGGGGAAGCCCGCACGTATCTCGACGCAGCCCTTTCCCAGTACGGCGATCCTTCCGACCGCCCGGCTGGCTAGACTGTTCAGATGCCTTGGTGGTTCTGGATCCTGTTGTGGATCGCGCTCATAGCCCTTTCGTTGCTGCTTCACCTGACACTGGGGTACCGCCTGTTCAGGAAATTCATGTCAACTGTTCATGAATTGGGCGATGCGGGTAAACGTTTCAGCAAACGTGGGCCCGACGTGGAAACCTCCGACGTTGAAACAACGGACGCGCGCGCCGAACCAGGCTCCGCAATTTTTGCCTCCCCGGATCAGATGCGTCATGATTACCTGACGGCCAAAGCCTTCCGCCAGGAAGTTCGTCGCCAGAAGCGCGTCAAGCGCAAAGCAGAGCGGGGTCAGCCCCAATCCCTGCACGACATTGAATTCAGATAGACGTAGGATGTATCCAAAAGGAAAGGACCTCCCCACATGAGGCTCGAAGGCTGGCATCTCATCATCATCATCGTCCTGGCTCTGGTGCTCTTCGCAGCGCCGAAGCTGCCGTCCATGGCGCGCAGTATTGGGCAGTCGATGCGTATTTTCAAGTCTGAAGTCCGGGAAATGAAGAAGGATGGTTCTTCCGAAACGAAAGACTCCCAGGACGCTTCCGACGCCGTCGAAGGCAAGGTAGTAGGCCACCCGGACGCCAAGGCCAAGAACAACGGCGAGACTGACGTTCCGCCCTCCAACCGCGTCTAAAGAGAAGTGGTAGAAACGAAGGGGCGCAAGGCCAACCCCGAAGCCCGGATGGCGCTCCTTGACCACCTCAAGGAGCTTAAGAACCGGCTCTTCAAGGCTGCTATCGGTATCATCCTGGGTACCGTGGTGGGCTTCATTGTCTACCAGCCGCTCTTGGAGGCCTTGATCAAGCCGATCAAGGACCTCAACGAGAAAGAGGGCCGCGCCGCGACCCTGAACTTTGACGGCGTTGCCAGTTCATTCGACCTTATGGTCCAGGTTTCGGTCTTTCTTGGCGTGATCTTGTCAAGCCCTGTATGGATCTACCAGCTCTGGGCCTTTATTGTGCCCGGGCTGCACAAGAAGGAACGGCGCTTGGCATTGTCGTTCGTGGCAGCAGCGGTTCCCCTTTTCGTTGGTGGTGTCCTCCTTGCCTGGCTGGTGCTGCCCAACGCTGTTCGTGTGCTGACCGATTTCACTCCATCGGGTGGGTCAAACTTCATCAGTGCTGAGATCTACCTGGCGTTCGTTCTTCGGCTCCTGCTGGCTTTCGGCATTGCGTTCCTTGTCCCGGTGGTTCTGGTGGGCCTGAACCTTGCTGGAATCGTCAAGGGCAAGCAACTGGTCAAGAGTTGGCGGATCACCATCTTCCTGGTGTGCCTGTTCGCTGCGATGGCTGCTCCCGGCGCCGATGCCATGAGCATGTTCTACCTCGCAGCTCCCATGCTGCTTCTGTTCTTCGCGGCCATCGGCGTCTGCCTCTGGAACGACCGGCGCCGTGAACGTCGGGCCCTCAAACGGGCAGCTGAGACCGAAGCCAACGCAGACATCGCCACCCCGGCAACGGATCTGGAGAATCTCTAGACGTTGGGCCACTAGGCTTGATGTATGTCCTCAATTTCCGGGTCTCAATCTCCATCAGACCGCTATCAAGCGGCAGCCCAGCGGGCAGCTGAGTCGAAAACGTACCTTGGCGCCTTTGCCCGGTCCCTGGACTTCGACCTGGACGACTTCCAGCG
Source organism: Arthrobacter sp. AK01 (assembly GCF_021109375.1). Lineage (NCBI taxonomy): Bacteria > Bacillati > Actinomycetota > Actinomycetes > Micrococcales > Micrococcaceae > Arthrobacter > Arthrobacter sp. AK01. Next base: position 29,317 of record NZ_JAJOHP010000021.1, on the reverse strand, counting down.
TGAGGCGTGCAGGTCGCTCCAGGAGGGCCGCGGCGTCCTGGTAGCAGCCCCGACGGGTGCAGGTAAAACGATAGTTGGCGAGTTTGCCATTTATCTGGCCTTGGAGCGGGGACTTAAGGCCTTCTACACCACCCCCATCAAAGCGTTGAGCAACCAGAAGTTCTCGGAGCTGGCGGCCAAGTACGGGGCAGAGAATGTCGGCCTGCTGACAGGCGACACCACCATCAACGGCGAGGCTCCAGTGGTGGTCATGACCACCGAAGTCCTTCGGAACATGCTGTATGCCGATTCAGAGACCCTGGGTGACCTTGGTTTTGTAGTGATGGACGAGGTCCATTACCTGGCCGACCGCTTCCGCGGGGCCGTCTGGGAAGAAGTCATCATTCATTTGCCCAGCGAGGTGCAGGTCGCCTCGCTCAGTGCCACTGTCTCCAACGCCGAAGAGTTCGGAGCCTGGCTGGATACCGTCAGGGGCGACACCGACGTCATCGTTTCGGAGCACCGTCCGGTGCCACTGTGGCAGCACGTCATGGTGGGTCGGGAAATAGTGGATCTCTTCGCTGGCGACACCACCTTTGACGAGATCGCACCCCAGGCCCCTGGCACACCGGAAACCGAAGTGCCGGACCTTTCCGAGGCTGATGAAGTGGTGGACGAACCAGTGGCCGCTGACCGCAGGAACGCCGTCGCCAACCGCTCGTCTTCCCTCAAGGTCCGCCAGGCAGTCACCGGCCCGGAGTTCGAAGTCAATCCGGACCTGTTGGCCATGGCCCGTTCTGAGAGCCGCATGAACATGGGCGGCCGCTTCGGCCATGGTGGGCGTAGCCGTAGGCGCCAGGACCGCTATCGCGATGAGCGGCAGCAGTCAGAGCAGCGCAGCCCTGTCAGGAAGGCCAGCCGCCCACAGGTCATCGAGAGCCTCAGGCGCCAGGATCTCCTGCCGGCCATCACGTTCATTTTCTCCAGGGCCGGCTGCGACGCCGCAGTGGCGCAGTGTGCTGCATCCGGACTGTGGCTGACAACAGAGCGGGAACAGCAAATCATCGCCCAGCGAGTGGACGAGGCCAGCCACGAAATTCCCGCCGATGATCTCGATGTCCTCGGTTTCTGGGGTTGGCGCGACGGACTTGTCAGGGGCTTTGCCGCCCATCACGCAGGCATGCTTCCGACGTTCAAGGAAGTGGTGGAAAAGCTCTTTGCCGACGGCCTGGTCAAGGCCGTCTTCGCCACCGAAACGCTGGCCCTTGGGGTTAACATGCCGGCCCGTTGCGTGGTCCTGGAAAAACTGGAAAAGTTCAACGGGGAAGCCCACGTCAACATCACCGCGGGGGAGTACACCCAACTTACCGGTCGCGCCGGACGCCGGGGCATCGACGTCGAGGGCCATGCAGTTGTGTTGTGGCAACCGGGAACGGACCCTGCCGCTGTGGCCGGACTGGCCTCACGCCGCACGTACCCCCTGAACTCCAGCTTCAGGCCCACCTACAACATGAGCATCAACCTGATTGCCCAGTTCGGCCGTGGGCGCGCCCGCGAAATCCTGGAGTCCTCCTTCGCGCAATTTCAGGCCGACCGCTCCGTAGTGGGTCTTGCCCGGCAGGTTCGTGGACGTGAAGAGTCGCTGGCGGGTTATGCCAAATCCATGCAGTGCCATCTCGGCGACTTCACCGAATATGCGAAGCTCCGCCGCGAACTCAGTGACGCCGAGAATTTCGCTGCACGCGATCACCAGCGTGCCCGAAAGTCCCATGTTGCCGATTCCCTGGCCCGGTTGATTCCCGGCGACGTCATCAGCATCTACAGCGGCAGGCTGGCCGGGCATGCAGTGGTCCTTGACGTGGACCGAAACGCCCGTGAGCCCCGTCCGTCGGTCCTCACTTCGGACAACCAGATCCGTCGGATCGGTGTCCACGACCTTGAAGGCCCGGTATCGCCGGTGACCCGGATCCGCATTCCGAAATCCTTCAACGCCAAGGTCCCGAAGGCCCGCCGGGACCTTGCCTCGTCCATGCGCCACGCCATCAGCGAAGACGCACCACACAGTCGCCGCAACAGCAGGCATGAGGACTTCGGCCTCGGAGCCCGCCTGCCGGACCAGGAAAAGAAGATTGCCGATCTGAGGCGCGCGCTCCGGGCCCACCCGTGCCATGGCTGCAGCGAACGTGAAGACCACGCGCGGTGGTCGGAGCGGTGGTGGAAACTTCGCAAGGAAACCGACGGGCTTGTCCGCCAAATCCAAGGCCGCACCAACACCATCGCCAAGACGTTCGACCGTGTGTGTGATGTCCTGTCAGCATATGGCTACCTGGAGACGAACGACGCCGGCCAGGTCACCATCAGCCCCGACGGTCAGCGGCTGCGCAGGATCTACGGCGAAAAGGACCTGCTCATCTCCCAGTCGGTCCGCCGCGGTGCCATCAACGATCTCGATGCCGCTGAGCTGGCGTCCCTGGCCAGCACCTTGGTGTACCAAGCCAAACGCGAAGACCGCGGGCTGCGGCCAAAGATGCCCACCATTTCGCTGGAATCGGCTGTGGACATCATCATCCGCGAATGGTCCCAGCTGGAGGACACCGAGGAGCACAACAGGCTTCCCTTGACCGGCGAACCGGAGCTCGGCCTGATGTGGCCAATGTATAAATGGGCCAAAGGCCGTCATCTTCAGGATGTCCTCAGCGGGACTGATCTCGCTGCTGGTGATTTCGTCCGTTGGGCCAAGCAGGTGGTGGATCTGCTCGACCAGCTGGCCAAAATCCCGCAGCTGGACCCCCGCGTGGCACGGCTCTGCCGGGAATCCATTGACTTGGTCCGCCGCGGCGTCGTGGCCTACTCCACGGTGGCCTAGCCCACGTCTTTATCTGATTTACTGCTTTCAATGCTCAAGGAGCCCAACCAATGAACCAGCCAGGCGCGCCTGCCGGCGGAAACCGCAACGCAAAGGACCGCCGGGTCACCATGTACCGCAACGGTTCGATCTATACCGCCGCTGATCCGTTCGCCACCGCCATGGTGGTGGACGGCGATACCGTTGCCTGGGTAGGTTCCGAGCAGGCAGCTACCTCCATCGCCGACTCGTCGATGGAGATTATCGATCTCCGAGGCGCCCTCCTGGCTCCGGGTTTTGTTGATTCCCACGCGCACCTGACCGAAACCGGCCTCGCGTTGTCGGGCCTGAACCTCACCGCCGCCCGTTCGGCCAAGGAACTCCTCGACGCCGTCGCTGCTGCCGCTGCCGGAGGTTCCGGCAGCGTCCTGGGACACGGCTGGGACGAGACAGCATGGGACGACTCCACTTTGCCTACCCTCGATGAGCTCGAGCGGGCAGCCGGCGGGCGGCTGGTCTACCTCTCACGCATCGATGTCCACTCCGCCTTGGTCTCCCCGTCACTGGCCGTAGCAGCTGACTTGGACGGCATGGACGGGTTCTCCGGCAGCTCACGGGTGGTGCGTGCCGCACATTCTGCCGCACGGCTTGCAGCACGGCACTTCCCTGCGTCGGAACGACGTGCTTACCAGCAACGAGCCCTTCAGGAAGCGGCTTCCCACGGTTATGTCGCATTGGCTGAAATGTCGGCGCCCCACATCTGCGGACCAGATGACCTCCGGATGGCTGCCTCTTGGAATGACGAGGGAAGCAGCCCGGAGATCCTCCCGTATTGGGGTGAGCTGGCTTCATCGGCAGAGCACGCCCAAAGCATCATCGACGGTTTGGGTACAAGGGTCCTGGGCCTCGCGGGGGACCTCAACATGGATGGTTCCATTGGCTCCCGGACCGCGGCCCTCATGGACGACTATGCGGATGCGCCAGGGCACCGGGGCAGCTTGTATCTCTCAGTGGATGATGCGGCCCGGCACCTTGCCGCTACGTCCCAACTGGGCATCCAGGCAGGCTTCCATGTCATCGGCGATGCTGGCCTCGATGCGGTCCTTGGAGCGTTGGATGCAGCAGCGGCCGAGGTGGGAGAGCAGCGTATTCGAGCCGCGGGCCACCGACTTGAACACGTTGAGATGGCCGATCAATCGGCCATCGACAGATTGGCCAAGTACTCCATCACAGTCAGCGTCCAGCCGGGTTTTGATGCCGCATGGGGCGCTGCAGGCGGACTCTATGACCAGCGACTGGGCGGCCGGAGCAAAGCCATGAATCCTTTCGCTTCCTTCTATGCAAGCGGAGTGCCGATTGCGTTTGGCAGCGACAGCCCTGTCACGTCCTTGAGGCCGTGGTCCAGTGTTCGGGCGTGCCTGGAGCACAACAACCCGGAGCAGCGGATTTCTGCCAGGGCTGCATTCCTGGGCCACACCCGGGCGGGGTGGCGGGCTGCGAAGCACCGAAACCCCCTGATGGGCCAACTGGTGCCGGGTGCACCTGCCAGCTTCGCCGTGTGGGAAGTCGAAGAACTCATGGTTCAGGTGGCAGACAGCCGCGTACAGTCCTGGAGCACGGACCCCCGGGCGCGGACGCCGCTGTTGCCTGCGCTGGACACCGGCAGCGATCCCCGCTGCTTGCAGACGGTCCGTGAGGGCCAAGAGCTGTTCGCCCACGAAAACCTCCGCGCCTAGCCCGATCATTTTCCTGCCCCGGGAGGGTCACTGAACTGGGCAGACACATGGAACCGCAGGTCACCGGCCGGTTGACAGTGTGGGGGGAGTCCGTAGCATTGAGGCTCAACGGACAATCAACGCAGCGGCAAAAGCCGGGGCTTGGGGGTTCGGCCGTGGCCGGAACACGTTCATGGTGGCGGCAAACAGGTGGGCAGGTCCGCAGCGACCCAGAAAACAGTTCGTCAGGGATTCTATGCCCGGCGCCACTGGTCCTGGGCTTGTGGACCTGCCCGCGGCATTCCGGTCCCTCTCCACGCCAGTGCCTGTGTCCGACACCACAGCCGCTCAAGGAGTGCCCGCCGGCGTCCTATAATGGAGAGTTGCGCCAGAATGCCAGCCGCCAGGCTGGTCCGGCACACTGACCGCTCCATCAAGGAAAGGCCTCTTCTTGCGTGTCCTGACGATCATTCCCACCTACAACGAGCTCGAATCGCTCCCCGTGACACTGGGACGGCTGCGCGCAGCTGTTCCCGAGTCTGATGTTCTGGTGGTTGACGACAACAGCCCTGACGGCACGGGACAGCTTGCCGACGAGTTCGCCGCAGCGGATACCCAGGTGCACGTCCTGCACCGTAAGGGCAAGGAAGGACTCGGCGCCGCCTACATCGCCGGTTTCAAGTGGGGCCTGGCCGCAGGATACGACGTCCTGGTGGAGATGGATGCTGACGGTTCACACAAGCCGGAGCAACTGCCACTGCTTCTCGATGCCGTCAAGGACGGCGCAGACCTCGCAATGGGCTCCCGTTGGGTTACCGGTGGAAGTGTCGTTAACTGGCCGCTGTACCGCCAAGCCATCTCCCGCATCGGCAGCACCTACGCGCGCATCATGTTGGGTGTAAAAATCAAGGACGTAACGGGCGGCTACCGCGCCTTCAAGCGCACCACGCTTGAGGCCCTGAACCTGGACGAAGTCGAGTCGGTTGGCTACGGCTTCCAAGTGGACCTCGCGTGGCGGGTGGCCAAACTTGGCCTCCGTATCGAAGAACGCCCCATCACGTTCGTGGAACGTGAACTTGGTGCCTCCAAGATGAGCGGCAACATCGTGGTGGAAGCCATGATCAACGTCACCAAATGGGGAGTGGCGGCACGCTGGGCTAAGCTCACCCGCAAGTCACCTGCCATCGCAAAGTAGTAGCAGCAGAAGAAAGGCCGGGTCCGGGTGCGTGGGGGACCCCGGCCGGGGGGTGGGGGGGGGGGGGGGGGGGGTTGGGGGCCCCCCCCCCCCCCCCCCCGGGGGCCGCCCCCCCCCGGGGGGGGCCCTACCCCCCCCCGGCCCCGGGCGCCCCCCCCCCCCCCCCCCCCCCCCCCCCCCCACCCCCCCCCCCCCCACAACTCCCTCCCCAACCCCACCCCCGCGGGGCCGGGTCGCGGCCCCCCCCCCCCCCCCCCCTTTCGTGTCTGCGTTGCAGGCTATGCGGAACGACGCTCTCCACGGCGTTCACGCAGAATGTTCAAACGATCCTCAAGGATCTGCTCCAGTTCGGGAAGGCTGCGACGTTCAAGGAGCATGTCCCAGTGGGTACGCACAGCTTTCTCATTGGCATCCACAGGACGCTCGCCGTCAACCAGAAGCGCTTCCTTGCCCGTCTTGGAGACCCAAACCGGGGGAATCTCGGCTTCGGAGGAGAAGGTTACGAAGACCTGCTCGCCATCCTCGCAGCGGTACTCGACCCGCTGGCGCGGTGCCGGTTCAACGCCGGACTCGGTTTCCATGCTTTGGGCGCCAAGACGCATACCCCGCAGGCTGCGATCGCTCATGATTACTCCCTCTGTCTGTTCGCGGAGCAGGAACTCCGCGCTAGCCGTAAGCCGTTTTCACGTTCCTTACGGACTACTTCTGCACACCTTGCATCACTAATTGCAACGCCTGGCAAAGCTTTTATGTTCCATCCACACTGAACCAGCCGGACAAATATCCCATTATACGCGGAACAGGTCCTACTACTCAAAAGGCGGTATCGCCAACGAGCGGCCAGCCGGATGGCTGACCGCTCGCAACGCCGTCAATAGTAGTTATTCAGCGGGCTTCGCGTGTTCCCCGGATGCCGTGGGTGCAGAGGCCTTGGGTTCCTCATTGCCACCGAAGAGACCAACAGGGGAGTCCCCGCCGTTCCCACCGAGGGCGCCACCAATGCCCTTGAGCGCTTCGCCGACTTCACTCGGAATGATCCAGAGTTTGTTCGAGCTTCCCTCAGCGATCTTCGGGAGTGTCTGCAAGTACTGGTAGGCAAGGAGCTTCTGGTCCGGGTTTCCCTTGTGGATCGCGTCGAAGACCTTCTGGATGGCTTGGGCTTCACCGTCAGCACGGAGGATGGCTGCTTTCGCGTCGCCCTCAGCAGCGAGGATAGCGGCCTGTCGCTGGCCTTCTGCGGTGAGGATCTGGGACTGCTTGGTGCCTTCAGCGGTCAGGATGGCTGCACGGCGGTCACGCTCTGCGCGCATCTGCTTTTCCATCGAGTCCTGGATGGAGTGGGGCGGATCAATCGCCTTCAGCTCCACGCGGGATACGCGGATGCCCCAGCGGCCCGTCGCTTCGTCGAGGACTCCGCGCAACTGACCGTTGATCTGGTCACGGGACGTGAGGGCCTCTTCAAGGTTAAGCCCACCAACCACGTTACGAAGCGTGGTGGTGGTCAACTGCTCCACGGCCTGGATGTAGTTGGCGATCTCGTACGTTGCTGCCCTTGGATCGGTGACCTGGAAGTAGACCACGGTGTCGATGGAGACCACCAGGTTGTCTTCTGTGATGACCGGCTGCGGCGGGAATGACACTACCTGTTCACGCAGGTCGAGCAGCGGCAACAGCCGGTCGACGAACGGGATCAGGATGGTAAGTCCCGGGTTGAGCGTGCGCTGGTACTTGCCGAGTCGTTCAACGACGCCGGCACGCGCCTGCGGGATGATCCTTACCGAGCGGACCAACACGATGATGACAAAAATGACGAGAACAATCAGCACAATTGCTGCTGCTGTTCCTCCTAAGCCGTCCATACATCTCCTTCGTTCCCCAATTGCGTGGTTTGATGCGGCTATGCGCGGGCGGGCTGCCCAACCCGGCAACCGACTAAATCAATGGGCGCGCTTCAGCGCGGGCTGTTGTCGGCAGACGAGGCGACTACCGCCGTCGCGCCGTCAATTTTGGTGACCTGGACTGTCGCACCGGCGTCGAGGACTCCCGCGGTGCTCCGTGCACTCCAGACGTCACCACCAATTTTGACGAGTCCGCTGGTTCCGCTCACGGCTTCTATGACGAGAGCGGACTGCCCAATCAGGCGGTCGATGTTGGATCGTTGTTCTTCGGGCCCCTTGTGGAGGTGCTTGAGCGCAACGGGCCGCACGAAGGCAATCATGAGGAGGGATACTACGGAGAAGATGACGATCTGCAGCCAAAAATCGGCGCCGGCGAAGTCAGCGATCAGCCCAGCGAGGGCTCCGCCGCCCAGCATGATGAAGAAGAGGTCGAGAGTCAGCATCTCCACCACTGCGAACGCGAGGAAGACCGTGAGCCAGAGGGCCCACCAATTCTCGCCGAGCCATTCAAACATCCGTTCCCCCTTGGTCCCGGATCCCGCGGGCGGGATCACAGTCGCTGTCCTTCCATCCTAGCCCGACGTACCGTCCCACGTCAGGACACGTTGAACACGCTGATCCGGAACTTCGCCGTGGTGGACACCAAACCGTCCAGTTCGGCGAGTTCGGACAGCTGCCCCGGGCGGAGATGGTGGCCGGCCGGGCCCATGACGGCGACGTCGGCCACCTCCGGTCCACTCAACACCAGGGGAATATCCAGGCTGTCGCTGGTCCCTGAACCGAAGTGCCCCCGCATGGTCTCTGCCAGTCGCTCTTCTTTGCCTTCTTCGATACCCAACATGCCTGTCCGGGCAGCGATTTCGGCAAGGTGGCCCGGCCGGGGTGTCACGATGACCAGTTTTCCGCCGGGGCGGAGCACGCGGGCGAATTCTGCGGGGTTCCGCGGGGCAAAAACCACCATGACGGCGTCCACGGAATTATCCGCCACAGGCAACGGGCGCCAAATGTCCCATACCAGGTTGATGGACTGCGGGTTGAGGCGGGCCGCCCTGCGGAGAGCGAACTTGGAGATATCCAAGCCGATGGCAGTGGCTCCGGTTTTCCGGACTACTGCGTGGAGATAATGACCGGTACCGGTGCCCGCGTCCAGAACCACCCCATCGGGTTGTTCAAGCACGCCAGCGGCTATGTCGGCAACTGCATCAGCCAGGGCGGAGTAGTGCCCGCCATCGAGGAACCGGTAACGTGCCGCCACCATGTCCGCCGTATCAGCTTCGAACACGGTGCCCTTACCAGTCAGCATGTTGAAGTAGCCCTGTTTCGCGGCGTCGAAAGTATGTCCGGACCGGCAGGCAAGTGTCCGCTGCGGGTCCGCCGTGAGATTGAACGCCCCTTGGCAAACAGGACAACGGAGGGCAGCGACGGCGTCGGACAACATGGCTTCAATCCTACGGCGGGACGGAGTGTCTGGTGCCGCGCGCGTGGCCGCCGGGCTAGGCTCACCCTCGTGAAACCCGAGCAACTTTCCCTGCTGAACTCTGTGTCCGCCCCGGCCATCCACCCCGATGGGACCAAGGCGGTGGTATCTGTCACAAGGCCGGATTTTGATGCTGACAGTTACGTCGGCCAGTTGTGGAGCATCCCCTTGGACACCACCAAACATCCGCGTCGCATCACCCGGGGCTTCAAGGACACCTCCCCGGCTTTCTCACCTGATGGCTTGGTCCTTGCCTTCCTTCGCAGCGAGCCCGACGGGAAGCCGCAGTTGTTCGTCGTGGAGGCGGCCGGTGGCGAGCCGCAGCGAATCACGGATCAGCATGCCGGAGTGGGTAGTTTCGAATGGGCGCCCGACTCCCACCGAATCGCCTTCGCGGCCCGCGTGCCGGAGCAGGGGCGCTACGGAACGGTCGACGGCGTCACGGCAGGCGGCGAGGACGGCCGCCTCATCACAACCAATCAGTACAGGGCGAACGGCCTGGGATATACCTCCGACCAACGCCAGCAGTTGTTCGTCGTTGAGGTCCCGGAACTGGGTGGCGAGCCGGCAGTCGCCCTCAGGGGGCGGGCCGCACACGAACAACCAGCCCGCGTGGTCTCAGGCGTTCCTGCAGCCAGGCAGATCACCTTTGGCGATGCTGACCATGAGTCTGCGTGCTTCTCTTCTGACGGTTCACAGCTCTATTTCGTGGCAGGCCTGCAGGAAGGACACGACGACGACCTGGTCACCTCGATCTACCGCGTCGATGCTTCCGGAGGCCAGCCCATCGCCGTCGACCCATCCACAGGAAAGCGGCAGACCGTCACCGAGGTCCGCACATCAACTGACGGTCAGTGGCTCTTCTACCTTGCCCAGGACATGGGAGAAACGGGCAAGGATTTCGTGGCACGCAACACCTCGCTCCATGCCATGCCCATCGGCGGGGGAGAGGCCACACGACTGACCGATGTCGAATACCTGGATGTCTCCGGGCCATTGGAGCCGAGTGGTCCCGCAAGCGTGCTGGTCCTGAACACGGCCCTGGGAAGCGTCGAACTGCTGGATGTTCCCGCGGAAGGCGGGATCACACCGCTTGTCCATGGCGCCAGGGTGGTCATTGGGGCAACCGTGGCGGCCAACGGAGAAATTGCGGTCAGTTATTCGGATGCCGCCACCGTGGGCGATGTGGCGTCGCTGGAACGAGGTGAGCTGCGCCTGTTGACGGACTTCTCTGCAGGCCTCAGGAACAACTCACGGGTCAGTGAACCAGTGGACTTCGAGGCATCCGCTGAGGACGGCCACCCCATCCACGGTTGGCTGGTGCTGCCTGACGGGCCCGGCCCACACCCCGTCCTGCTCAATATCCATGGCGGACCGTTCGCGCAGTACACCGGCGCCTACTTCGACGAAGCACAGGTTTACTCTGCTGCCGGATACGCAGTGGTGATGTGTAATCCGCGCGGGTCTTCCGGGTATGGCCAGGCCCACGGGCGGGCCATCAAGGAGCGCATGGGCACACTGGATATGCAAGACGTCCTTGCGTTCCTGGACTCCGCCCTGGCGGCGGTGGATGCGTTGGACGGGGACCGCGTAGGCATCATGGGCGGTTCCTATGGCGGCTACTTGACCGCATGGACCATTGCCCATGACCACCGGTTCAAGGCATCGATCGTGGAACGCGGCTTCCTGGACCCCGTCAGCTTCACTGGTTCATCTGACATTGGCTGGTTCTTTGGCGGAGAATACACCGGGGGTACGCCTGAGCAGATGGCAGCCCAGAGCCCTATGGCCGTCGCGGGCTCCGTCAAGACTCCGACCATGGTGGTTCACAGCGAAAATGACTTACGCTGCCCCATTGAACAGGGACAGCGCTACTATTCACAGTTGAAGGCCCAAGGCGTGGAAACTGCCCTGCTGGTGTTCCCCGGCGAGGACCACGAACTGTCCCGATCCGGGACTCCGCATCATCGCAGGCAACGCTTCGAACACATCCTTCGCTGGTGGGCGAAGTTCCTCCCCACGGCGTCAAACCAGCCTCACGCCCAGCAATGACGTCCCGGGTTTCAGCGCTGGAACCCGAGAGCCCGGGCGGCATCCTCAATCTCCGGAGCAGACCAACGCGCCGAGTGCTCTTCGTTGCTGGACAGCGACCGGATTTCGGCTCGGTCCAAGTACAGGCAGCCGTGGAGGTGGTCGGTTTCGTGCTGGACGATACGGGCCTGCCATCCTGAAAACCACTCTTCCATGGGCTCGCCGGCGGTATTGGTAAAGCGCAACTCGACGTTGCGGTGGCGTTTCACAACAGCCTGGTAGCCGGCGACTGAGAGGCATCCTTCGTAGAACGAGGCTGTCTCAATCCCGAGCGGCCTGTACTCCGGGTTGATGATGGCGAAGAATTCCAGGTGTTCCCGGTGGCGCACGGCCGCAGATGCCGGGTCAACCTCGTACTTGTCCTCAAGCACGGCCACTTGCAAGGGGATCCCCAGCTGCGGAGCAGCGAGGCCAACCCCCGGAGCATCGTGCATGACATCGCGCATCCGATCCACCAGGGCCATCAACTCTACGTCGTCGATCTGGCCATCGAACGGGGCGGCCATCTGGCGCAGGACCGGGTGCCCCGCCTGGACAATGACCGGGAGCTCTTCCGAATCAAGCAGTCGGCGGACAGTGTCCCTGATCTGCGTGGGATTGAAGTCAGTGGCAGGGCTCTTGGCCTCGGGATGAGGTTGGTGCGTCATGTGTTGAGCCTAACGCGGCAGTTGCCCGCGCCGGTGGACTAGGCTCGACGGATGAGCGATTCCACCCCTTTGGACCGTGTACTGGGCTTCGTCAAAACAGTTGAAGCCGGCGGCGGAGCTGCTGAGCTGCGGCCCTTCCTTGCCGAGGACTTCAAACTCACCGAGTGGCCGCATGCCTTGTCCAAGACAGGCTCCACCAGGACCCTCGCGGAAACGTTGGCCGGCGCCGACCACAGCAAGGAAATTGTTGCCAATCAGCGGTTTGACGTTGTCCGCACCACCAGCCAGGAAAATCGGGTAGTGCTGGAAATGAACTGGTCTGCCACGCTGCTCCTTGACCTGCCCCATTGGGATCGCGGCGACACCATCCGTGCCCGGAGCACCGCCGTTTTCGAGCTTCGCGAAGGTTTGATCATCAGCCAGGACACCTACGATTGCTACTACACAACGCCGGAATAGCTAGCGCATGGTGAAGCGTCGCTCCACCAAGCCTGCGACGGCGGGAACCTGAAGAGCACTGGCGAAGAGCTTGTTTCTGGCGTCCATGACATGAGGTGCCAGCGGTCGGCCGAGAGCCATGTTCAACCCGGCCTGTCTGGATGCCCGCAGAGCTGCACTCCGGCGTGACTTTTCGAAGTTCTTCAGAATTCGCCCCACATCGTCCCCCCGGAACGAAGTGCCCATGATGGGCGCGAGTGCAGCGGCGTCCAGCCATCCCAGGTTCATGCCCTGCCCTCCGATAGGGCTTATTTCGTGCGCAGCGTCCCCGAGAAGGACCAGACGGCCGTGAACCATCCGCTTCGCCAGCCGTGAACGCACTTCGAAGGCGCTCACCATCGTGTTGGTGCCGGCATCCAGTACCTCGCCCGTCCTGACCCCAACCAACTCAGCCAGCCCGGCCGCCGTCGAGCCATTGTCCGGCGCTCCCAGCCTTACCACCCACCTGCGCACGCCACCTGGCAGCGGAAACGACTCCACAATCCCCGCAGGCTCCAGAAACAGGACGGCGTCGCTCCCATGCCCGGTTGTATCCGCGAAGTCGCCCATGATGTAAGAGTCCGGATAGCTCCGGGACGGAAGGTGCGGCAGGACCCGCTGACGGAATAACGAATGCGCTCCATCAGCAGCCACCGCCAGGCTGGCACGGAGTTCACGTCTCCCTGAAGATGAGTCCGCCACGATGTGGACGGACCTGAAATCGTCCACTACCTCCTGAACATCGGCGCCGCGGATAATGGCCCCCGGGTCCAATGCCATCACCGTCTTCTCGAGGATGTTCTCCGTGATTGCTTGCGGCACTGCAAGGATGAACGGATATGCGGGGTCGCCGTCGAACGCCAAGGTGGCAACCTTCTGCCGTTGGCTGTAGGCCACGCCCTGGCGGATATGGACCCCGGCCGCAATCAGCTCGTCGGCGACCCCGGCTCGCGCCAACTCCGCCAGCGCTGGAGGGTGGATGCCGATGGCCCGTGAACGGCCACTCCTGGTGATGCGGCGCTCCAGGATGCGGACCTGGTGCCCGCCCTGGAGCAACAACGCACCCATGAAGAGTCCCACCGGACCGGCACCGACAATCACAACGTCAAGCATGTTCTTGCCTTTGGTCCTGGGTCACGGCAAGGCGCCGCTCATGGACGAGCAAGTTATGCCACGGGCCGTTTCTTTCGACCCGCCATTCGTCGGGCACCGCTGATGCCAGTTCCGCCGCTGTATAGCTGCGCTTGATGGACGTCAGGCCATCACCCCAAATGTAGGAACCCAGGCCCAAGGGCCAAAAGCCTGCAGCGAACAACAGGTAAGCGACATTGCTGCGATTGAGGTCATTGTGGAGGACAAGGCTTTTACTGAGCGACTCAGAGTCGCGCAGTACGCCTTCGAATTGCCCGGAGTCGAGGTGGTGGAGGATATGGTTCGAGATCACGATGTCGTAGGTCCGTGCCTCCCGAACGAGCTCGGAGCTATGGGCCTGACGATAGGTAACTCCATCCACGCCTCGAGCCTGTGACGCGAATGCATACGCCCTAGCGTCGGGATCGATGGCTGTCACCTCGAGGGTGAAGCCATCCTGCTGAGCCCACAGCGCAAGGCGCCGGGCAACGTCTCCGCTGCCGCATCCGATGTCCAGCAGCGATCCTTTCGTGCCTGCCGTCAGCAGGGGCCGGATCCGTTGGTGGTAGGTGCCCCGCCACCCCGAAAGCAGGCTGTTGACCACCGGAAACCTGGCGTAGGTCTTATTGAGGCGTTCGGAGTCGCAGTCGGCCCTGTCCATCTCCTCAATTGCGTGCAGATCCCTGTCCTGCAGGGATCCCCATGGACTCACAGGGCAGGGGAGACCAGAGTAAAGAGGCCAGTCTCCACCGTCAGGCCCGGACCGAAAGCCATGGAACAGATGCGCTCCTCACGGTCCGTGGCTGGCTTCTCCATCATGTACTTCAGGACAAACAACACCGTGGCGCTGCTCATGTTGCCGTACTCGCGCAGTGTCTCCCGGGCAGGCACCAACTGTTCCTGTGTCAGCTCCAGCTTGGATTCCACCTTGTCCAGGATGCTGCGGCCACCGGGGTGGATGGCCCAATGTGTGATGTCCCTATAAGGGAGCCCGGCCAGCTGAGGCTCCTTCGCGAGAAGCGGCTCCAAGGCTCCGGTGATGTGTTCTTCGATGATGTGCGGAACGTACGAGCCCAGCACCATTTCGAATCCTTCGTCGCCGATGTTCCAGGCCATGGCTTCCTCGCCCACCGGGGTGAGGACAGTTTCGAAATGGTCCAGCCTGATCACCGGATCCGGCCCCTCCGGTTCACGGGCGGTGACGATTGCTGCCGCCGCGCCGTCGCCGAAAATGGCTGAGCCCATGATCGTGTCTGGATCATTCGAGGTCCTGACGTGAAGGGAACAGAGCTCAACACAGATCACCAGAACCACAGCCTTGGGATCGGCCATGCAGAACTGCTTGGCTGCCTTGAGTGCCGGGAAGGCGGCATAGCAGCCCATGAATCCGAGGTGGTACCGCTGCACAGCAGGGTTGAGCCCAAGGGCCCGGACCACCTTGTAGTCGGGTCCTGGATTGAAGAAGCCAGTGCAGGAGACCGTAATGACGTGGGTGATGTCGTCCAGGTCGATGCCGGACGCTTGAGCCACAGCCGTCTTTCCTGCCTCCACGAAAAGCTTGGTGGCTTCGGTGGCGAAGATTTCGTTCCGGACCTTGGTGCTGGGGCTCAGGACCCTGTTGGTTTCGGGATCGAAGAACCTTGGATTCTCGGGATGGGCGTCAAGGCTGAGCTCTTCGACCGCGGTGTAGCGGGTGTCGATGGCTGCTGAATCAAAACAGGTGGTGACCAGACGCGTTCCCAGCCGGGTCAGGCCTGGCTGGGACGCAAAAACTTCGCGTGCTTGTTGCTGGACGAGGATGGTTGGCGGAACTGCGGTTTCAAGGGACCTCACGTATACCGGCATGCTTCATTCTTAGTGAGTAAACCTGTGAAGACAATGGCAGAATCAAACGTACTGACCGAGGTTGGTCAAGGTGAGCCAGGCGACGCCGACGGGGAACTGTTGGGCAGCGCCGCCTAACAGATGGAGAAATCATGACTTTTGCCGCGGGCGCTGACACGCAATCTCCCGATTCGCACGTTGCTGACACCCACGACCTGATCCGGGTTCAAGGTGCGCGTGAAAACAACCTGAAAGACGTCAGCATCGAGATTCCGAAGCGTCGGCTCACAGTGTTCACGGGCGTTTCCGGGTCCGGGAAGAGTTCGCTGGTATTCGCCACGATCGCTGCAGAATCGCAGCGCATGATCAACGAAACGTACAGCGCGTTCGTGCAAGGCTTCATGCCGTCCCTGGCCCGACCGGACGTTGACATGCTCGAAGGGCTGACGACGGCGATCATCGTGGACCAGGAGCGAATGGGGTCCAACCCGCGGTCAACGGTGGGTACGGCCACCGACGCCAACGCGATGTTGCGGATCCTGTTCAGCCGCCTGGGACACCCCCACATCGGCTCACCCAACGCCTACTCCTTCAACGTCCCAACAGTGAAGGCCAGCGGTGCCATCACTGTGGAGCGCGGCGAGGGCAAGACCAAGACTGAGAAGGCCTCCTTCAACCGCTTGGGTGGAATGTGTTCGCGCTGTGAGGGCATGGGTTCGGTCAACGACTTCGATCTGACCGCACTGTACGACGACAGCAAGTCCCTCAGTGAAGGCGCACTTACCATCCCGGGCTACACCATGGATGGCTGGTACGGACGCATCTTCAGCGGTTCGGGTTTCTTCAACATGGACAAGCCCATCGCCAAGTTCACCAAGAAAGAACTCCACGATCTCCTGTACCGTGAGCCCACCAAAATCAAGGTAGAGGGCATCAACCTTACTTACGAAGGCGTGATCCCCAAGATCCAGAAGTCCATGCTGAGCAAGGACGTCGACGCGCTCCAGCCGCACATCCGGGCGTTCGTTGAGCGGGCCATCACGTTCACCACGTGCCCTGAGTGCGAAGGAACGCGCCTGAGCCCCGAGGCAAGATCGTCGAAGATCAAGGGCAAGAGCATCGCAGACGTGTGCACCATGCAGATCAGCGACCTTGCCGCTTGGATCCGCGACCTCGACGAGCCTTCCGTTGCTCCGCTCCTGAAGGGACTCCAGCACCTCCTGGATTCCTTCGCCGAAATCGGACTGGGCTACCTTTCCCTTGATCGGCCCGCCGGCACGTTGTCCGGGGGAGAGGCACAGCGGACCAAAATGATCCGGCACCTTGGCTCGTCCCTGACAGACATTACGTACGTCTTCGACGAACCCACCATTGGGCTGCACCCGCACGACATCGAGCGAATGAACCAGCTCCTGCTGCAGTTGCGGGACAAAGGAAACACCGTCCTGGTGGTGGAACACAAACCCGAGACGATCGCGATTGCCGATCACGTTGTGGACCTGGGACCGGGCGCCGGTACCGGCGGCGGCACCGTCTGCTTTGAGGGCGATCTTGACGGTTTGCGGGGGAGCGACACCATTACCGGTCGCCATCTCGACGATCGCGCCTCCATCAAGGAGGACGTCCGTTCGGCGGCCGGCAAACTTGAAGTCCGCGGCGCATCAACGAACAACTTGAAGGACGTCGACGTCGACATCCCCCTCGGCGTTCTCTGCGTGCTGACCGGCGTGGCTGGCTCCGGAAAAAGCTCCTTGATTCATGGATCGGTCGCAACCCGCGACGGTGTCCTCGTGATCGACCAGGGCGCCATCCGCGGGTCCCGCAGGAGCAATCCTGCCACCTACACGGGACTCCTGGAGCCGATCCGCAAAGCCTTCGCCAAGGCCAATGGCGTGAAGCCGGCGCTGTTCAGCTCTAACTCCGAAGGCGCCTGCCCCACCTGTAATGGCGCCGGCGTTATCTACACGGACCTCGGCGTCATGGCGACCGTTGAATCCACCTGTGAAGAGTGTGACGGAAAGCGCTTTCAGGCGTCAGTTCTGGAGTACAAACTGGGGGACCGAAATATTGCAGAGGTGCTTGCAATGTCTGTCAATGACGCAGAGGGCTTCTTCAGCGAGGGCGAGGCACGCACCCCTGCCGCCCACAAGATCCTTGACCGCCTTGCCGATGTTGGCTTGGGCTACCTGACCCTCGGCCAGCCACTCACAACATTGTCCGGCGGTGAGCGCCAGCGCCTCAAGCTGGCAACGCAGATGTCCGAAAAGGGCGATATCTACATTCTGGACGAACCGACCACCGGCCTGCACTTGGCCGATGTCCAGAACTTGCTGGGAATGCTGGACCGATTGGTGGAGTCCGGCAAGTCAGTCATCGTCATCGAACATCACCAGGCTGTCATGGCTCACGCCGACTGGATCATTGACCTTGGTCCGGGCGCAGGACACGACGGCGGCAAGATTGTTTTCGCTGGCACGCCCGCCGAGCTTGTGGCTGGCAAGTCGACGCTCACCGGCAAGCACCTGGCCGCCTATGTGAGCGCCTGAGACTTCCTCGCGTGGCGGGCCGGCAGAGTCCATGCCGGCCCGGCGCCTTCCTGATCCCTTGCATCAGTAGGAGCCTCAATTCGCAGTGTCCCACTGAATGTGATGCCGATACACCCAATCAAAGTTGTCCGTGGACGTCCGTGCGATCCCACGGAAGACCACGGGCAGCACCAGGTCCTCGAAAACGCGCTTGAACTGGCCGCGGATCTTCGGCGCCGCATTTCTGCGCCCCCATTCGACCACCGATTCCGCCCGGGTCCTGCGTTCGTTCTCATAACGCCCCAGCGCCTCCGGAATTGCGTCCGGCTCCAGCCCCTGGAGCGAACGACCCAACGTGACCGCATCTTCGATTGCCATGGAAGCTCCCTGACCGGACGACGGCGACGCTGCATGGGCGGCATCGCCCACCAGAACAAGCCTCTCGCGGTGCCAGCGGGGAATGCTTGGAAAATCCGAGGTCGTGTAGGGCCTGATGATGTCATCCGTAGCGGCGATAATGGCCGCCATTATCGTACGGTCCCCGGCGACGAGCCTGGTCAACCAAGCTTTGCGGGCGCCGGCGTCCAAGGTGGCGGGATCTTCAGAGGACCGTTGCAGGGGATTGGCAAACCACCAGATCCGGCCGTCGGGATCCTGCATGTAGCAATAGAAGCAGCGCTTACCGAAAACCATCTTCATGCGCCCGGCTTCGACGTCCATCGGCCCGGGCTCCAGAACCCCGGCAGGGACTATGCCGCCCGTGTTGAGCAACGGAATGATCCTGGGCGCCGGCGACGTGGGGTCTATCAACGTTCTGACGCGTGAATGAAGGCCATCGGCACCAACCACAATGTCCCCACGTTCTGTGGTTCCGTCGTGGAACACTGCCCTCACGCCGTCGCGGTCTTCTTCCACCATGGTCAGCCGCTTGTTGTAAACGATGCGGATACCGAGCCGACCGACTTCTTCCCTGAGCAAGCTGTACAGCTCGGAACGGGTCATCGTGCGGGCAGTGGTTCCGTCGGGCAGGGACCCGCCGAAGTCGAAGTCCATGAGGTGTTTGCCGTTACTTCCCAAGTACATGGACATGAGTGGAGTACTGAAACCCAAGTTGTCTGCTGCCGCTTTGAGTCCGAGGGTTTCCAAGGCATCGAAACCGTTGACGGCCACTGTCAGGAAGCCGCCGATACCATCCGACGGCGCTCCGTAGGCTTCGAAAATGACAGGTCGATGACCGGCCTTGTGCAGCGCTATGCCGCTGGAGAGTCCGCCAATACCAGCACCCACAACCATGCAATTCAACATCAGAGCCTCCAGTTATTATTTCGTTCGGTCGAACGAAATATATCGCTGAGACTCGGGTGCGTCAATCCTTTCGGAATCGCGAAATACCTTGCTAGCCTCTGAGGATGCACTCAGACGGCGACGCGGACGCTCGAAAGGCCCTGCTGGAAGCTGTTTTCGCTTCCGGCCGGGAACTATCGACGGCGGCCGTGATGTTCCACACGAAACTCTCCGAACTCCGAGGGTTGTCCGCAACCGAAGGTAAAGCCATAGATATCCTTCTTCGGTTCGGGCCCATGACGGCAGGAGAATTCGGCCAGCATTCAGGCTTGGCGCCAGCCTCGGTGACCGGGCTGATGCAGCGGCTGGAAGGCAAAGGCATAGCCCGCAGGGTCAGGCATGACGAGGATAAACGGAAGGTATTGATAGAGCTGATCGGCGACCAGGTAACTGCCGCTACGCCATACTTCGTCGATTTCATGAGTGGATTGACGGGCTTACTTGAGGGCTACAGCAACGACGACCTGCGTGTCATCGCCGATTACTCCGCCAAGGCCGCGGAAATCCAGAAGAACGCAGCAGCGCGCTTGGGAAACGAAGCAGGCTGACGCTCAGCCCGACACCCCTCCCGGGCACTCGTTCATAACGCCGATAATCTACATTATGTAAAGTAAAGGGAATGAGTCTCCCCCGAGCTCGGCCAATCAACCGATGCGTCGGCAATGGCCAATCCTGTCGGAAGTCCTTATTGACCTTGTTGGTCCCCGGCGATGTTGACAAGCCACCCGATTCCGAACTTGTCGACGCACATCCCGAAGGTGTCGCCCCAGGGTGCCATTTCCAGCGGCACCGTCACGGTTCCGCCGTCGACCAGTTTGTCCCAGTAGCCACGGAGCTCGGCTTCATCGGCGGATTCCCCACTCAAGGAGACGGACATATTGTCGCCGGGGTTGTACTGCATGCCATTGGGGGTATCAGCGGCCATCAGCGTCAACCCGCCCGGTGTCTCCAGCATGGCGTGCATGACCTTGTTGGCCTCGGCCGGGTCTTCACTGGCCTGATAGTCGCCGAATGTGCTGATGTTCAGTTCGCCGCCGAAGACTGATTCGTAGAAGGTAATGGCATCGCGGGCGTTGTCCTGGAAAGAGATGTATGGATTGAGGCGGGTTGTCATTGGTCGGTTCTCCTCATGGTTGTGATGTGTGCGGCCGTGCTAGCAGCGCCGCGAGGCGCCTGTCTTACAAAGTTTCAGTCGCCGTCGTACGCCTTTTGCAAGGCGTTGATGTCCAGTTTTCGCATCTTCAGCATTGCCTCCATTGCACGCCGTGAGCCTTCAGGATCCGGGCCGTTCAGCAGTCCGGTCATTGCTGTCGGGACAATCTGCCACGACAGGCCAAACTTGTCCTTCAGCCAGCCGCACATGCTCTCCTCACCCCCGGCAACGAGGGCGCCCCAATACCGGTCGACTTCTTCCTGGGAATCGCAGTTGACTACCAGCGAAACTGCCTCGTTGAATGTGAAAGCCGGTCCCCCGTTGAGGCCCATGAACTGCCTGCCCTCAATCTCGAACTCGACGGTCAGGGCACTGCCATCAGGCCCCGGCATAACCTGCCCCATGGATGAGTTTCCGAAGGTAGACGTGTAGAACTCCGCGGCCTCAACCGCCTGGCCGTCGAACCATAAACACGTGGAAATCTTTTGCATCAACCACTCCTCAAGGATCTTGGGAAACGCTGGTCCCCCGACCGAGGCTAGTACCGCCGGTCACCGCGCACAATGCACGACGGAGAATCCACCCGACGTCGGTTGTCCCACCGAACCACCGGGCTGCTGACAGTGAAAACCGCTAGTCCCCCGCGGTCCGGACCCGGCTGACCAGCCCCACGGTGTTGGCCTCACTGTCCTCAATGAACGCCATCCACTCTTCTGAATCCCGGGGTCCCAAGGTGTCGTCGTCATGGGTAAAAATCATGTGTGGCTCCGCGATGATCCTCACGCCCCGGTTCCGAAGTGCTGCCACGGTTCCGTGAAGGTCGCCCACCTCCAAATAGATCAGTGCCGAAGGCGCTCCCCTCTCCAGCAAGAGCCGGACACCGCCAACATCAAAGAACAGGAGTCCAGGGGGTTCGAACAGGGCACTCGGTTGGGCGTCCAGCAGCGCAGAGTAGAAAGCTGCCGCGCGCTGCAGATCCTCGGCGTGCTGGGCCACTTGAATAAGTCTCAAGGCGTCCTCCTACGCTGGTTTGGTCCTTTGGCTCCTGTCATCATGGCTGTCACGCCCGTCAACAGGCAAGGAGGCGCCGCAGCCCGGACTTCGCCCCTTTGGCCCATGCCGGATAGTGTCAGGAGCATGCTTTCATCATCCAGATCGTGGATCCCGGCAGTACTTGCCGACGTCGTGTTGATCCTTTTATTCGCTGCTATCGGCCGGGACGCGCACGCACGGGGCGACATAGTCTCCGGCGCCTTCTCCACGGCGTGGCCATTCCTCGCCGGAGCAGTCATCTCCTGGACCGTCTCACGCGCGTGGCGGGCCCCGTTTGCATTGTGGCCGTCCGGCGTAGCCATCTGGATCGGCGCGGTGCTTGTTGGGATGCTGCTGAGGGCCGCCACTGGCCAGACGGTAGTGCTGCCCTTCGTCATTGTGGCGACGATCAGCCTCGCGGTTTTCCTGCTCGGGTACCGTGCACTGGTTGCAGTGCTGGTGCGTGCAGCGCAGGGACGGCAACGCGGTGTTTGATCAAGTCGCGTCGCCGGAGAATGCACTACGCTGGAAACAGTCCGCAACGATGCTTTTCCGGAAAGGCCCCACGTGATCACCGCTTTCGTCCTGATCAAGACCGATGCCTCACGCATCCCGGAGACAGCTGAGCAAATCTCTGCCATTCAAGGCATCAGCGAGGTCTATTCCGTCACAGGCGAGTGGGACCTCATTGCGGTAGCCAGGGTCACTAAGCACGACGAGCTTGCGGACGTGATCGCCGACCGCCTTTCGAAGGTTGACTCGGTGGTCCACACCACCACCCACATTGCCTTCCGCGCCTACTCGCAACACGACCTTGACGCAGCCTTCGCACTGGGGTTCGAGTAGCAGTTCGCGTTCTGGAACCAGGAGGAATGCCCGAACTCAGCTCCGGCTGAGTTCGGTCCACTTCGCCAGCACGTGGGCAGCCTTGCCCGAATCAACGGATTCTGCTGCGCGGGCAAACGCATGACGCATACGCGAGATCAGGCTGCCGTCGGCGTGCAGATCAAAAGACACCAGTCCGGCTGCGGCATTGAGGAGGACTGCATCCCGTACCGGGCCGGTCTTCCCGTCAAGGACGTCCCGGACCACGCCTGCGTTTGCGGCGGCATCGCCGCCTCGAAGGTCGGCCACCGTTGATGGCACGATTCCGAGTTCCGACGGCGAGAACACCTGCTCAGTGACCGTTCCGTCCCTGATTTCCCAAACTGTCGATGGCCCGGTGGGCGTGAGTTCATCAAGGCCGTCATCACCCCGGAAAACCAGTCCACGACTGCCGCGGCGCGCCAGGACTCCAGCCACGAGCGGTGCCATCCGGGCATTGGCTACACCGACGGCGGAAGCCTGTACGTGCGCCGGATTTGTCATAGGACCAAGGAAATTGAATGCCGTTGGAACGGCGAGTTCCCGGCGCGGGACAGCAGTGTGCCGGAAGGAGGGATGGAAGACCTGCGCGAAACAGAACGTGATTCCGGCCTCCTCCGCATTTCGGGCCACCTGTTCGATCGAAAGGTCCAAGCGGACGCCCAAGGCCTCCAGCACGTCCGCTGAGCCAGAGGTCGAAGAAGCGGCCCTGTTTCCATGCTTAACCACTTTGGCCCCGGCCCCGGCAGCCACAAGCGCTGCCATGGTGGAGATGTTCACGGTGTTCAACCGGTCTCCCCCGGTTCCCACGATGTCCAACTTCTGCCCGGAGATATCGATCGGGTTGGCGTGCTGCACCATCGCTTCAACCAAACCGGCCAACTCTTCGACAGTTTCGCCCTTGGCCCGCAGAGCTACCAGGAAGCCCGCGATCTGCGCCGGAGTCGCTTCGCCGGCCATGATGGTGTTCATGGCCCACTCTGTGTTGCCCACTGCAAGGTCGTCGCCGTTGATCAGTGCTGAGATGAGCCCTGGCCAGGTATTGCTGGCTGCAGGTGCCGATGCCGGAGAAGTCACTCCCTGATGCTATCGAGCCAGCCACGCCGATGACCAATGTGAACGCGGCCGGGAACTTTTCCGCGCGAATTCGCGTCTTTGTAGAAAAAGTCTCCCGAATCGGTGGTTTGCATTGGGAAGTCTGGACTTTTACAGACATAATGTCCTTGTGACATCTGCGACCCATGCCCCCAGTACCCCGGCGCACCCGACGCTGAACCGCCCCAACCTGGTTTCTGTTGGAACCGTTGTTTGGCTGTCCAGTGAGTTGATGTTCTTCGCCGGCCTCTTTGCCATGTACTTCACCCTGCGCTCCACATCCGGATTGATGTGGGCCGAGGAGACGGCCAAGCTCAACTTCCCGTTTGCGCTCGTCAACACCATCGTCCTTGTGGCAAGTTCGTTTACTTGCCAGATGGGCGTCTTTGCCGCCGAGCGGCTCGAACCCCGCCGCACGGGCGGCCCGCTCCAATTCACCCGCTGGGGCATGACTGAATGGTTTGTCCTTACCTTCATCATGGGTGCCTTCTTCGTAGCCGGGCAGACCACGGAATACGCCATGCTCGTCTCGGAGCACGTGTCCCTGTCGTCCAACGCCTACGGCTCCGCCTTCTACATGACAACAGGCTTCCACGGCCTGCACGTCATTGGCGGCCTGATCGCGTTCCTGTTCATCATCGGCCGTGCGTTTGCGGCTAAGAAGTTCGGGCACTTTGAAGCTACGTCGGCGATCGTCACCTCGTACTACTGGCACTTCGTTGACGTTGTGTGGATCGGCCTCTTCCTGGTCATCTACGTCCTCAAGTAAGCCCGGCTTTGACTCTTTTTCTACAAGAGGCAGAATTTCAAGAAGCGGCTCGCGGAGCCGACGCAGGATCGAATAAAGGAACCACCACGTGAAGGCACTCTCGCAGAAGCGACGTCACCCACTGGCAGCCATAGCGCTGCTGTTGATGGGCCTCCTCCTCACTGGTGGGCTCTACGCCGTTG
This sequence comes from Arthrobacter sp. AK01, assembly GCF_021109375.1. Classification (NCBI taxonomy): domain Bacteria; kingdom Bacillati; phylum Actinomycetota; class Actinomycetes; order Micrococcales; family Micrococcaceae; genus Arthrobacter; species Arthrobacter sp. AK01. The sequence continues at coordinate 5,074 of NZ_JAJOHP010000021.1, read as the reverse complement.
CCACAACTGTCAACCAGGCCAAGGCCGACACCACAAGCTTCAGCGCAAGTGACGTAGAAGAAGGCGGCAAGCTCTTTGCCGCCAACTGCGCCACCTGCCACGGCATGGGTGCGTCCGGAACCCAGGACGGCCCCTCGCTGGTCGGCGTGGGTGCTGCTGCAGTTGACTTCCAAGTTGGTACCGGTCGTATGCCCATGCAGATGAGCGGACCGCAGGCCCAGCAGAAGCCCGCCCAGTTCAACGAGGAGCAGACCAAGCAGCTCTCTGCTTACGTTGCTTCCCTCGGCGCAGGCCCGGCCATCCCCGAGGAACACCTCCTGGACGGCAAGGGAGATGCAGCCAACGGTGGCGAACTCTTCCGAGTCAACTGCGCCATGTGCCACAACGCTGCCGCTGCCGGCGGCGCCCTGACCCGCGGTAAGTTTGCCCCCGCGTTGGCAGGTGTCAGCGCAGAGCACATCTACGAAGCCATGGCGACCGGCCCGCAGAACATGCCCGTCTTCAATGATTCCAACATCACGCCTGAAGACAAGCGCGACATCATCACCTTCCTGAAGACCATCGAAGCCGACGGTTCACCCGGTGGCGCCGACCTGGGTTCACTTGGACCCGTATCCGAAGGCCTCTTCGTTTGGGTTGCCGGCTTGGGTGTCATCATCGCATTCACGATCTGGCTGACGTCCCGTACGTCCTGATCCGGACACCACAAAAACTTCTGCTGCATGGTCAGCAGTTTGAAACTGAAAATAACTCGGCTCCGGCCGGGACAACGAGAGAAGGATGAGGCGAATTATGGGCAACCATAGTGACGGCAGTCCGAACCACTCGGGCACCGTAGCTACGGCTGGTCAGAATGAGGTGGAGAAGTTCCAGGATCCTGGACTCCCTCCGCATCGTTTGCGCCTGGCTGACACGGACCCGGTAGCCGCAAAGCGCGCCGAGCGTCAGGTAGCCATTCTGTTTGGCACCTCCGTCATCGGTACGCTGGTCTTCCTGGTGGCATACTTTGCCATCGACCTTGGCGACGACACCACCATTGCGACCATCCGTACCCAGAACCTTCTTCTGGGACTCGGTACGGCCTTCGCGATGCTTGGTATCGGCACCGGCATCGTGCACTGGGCCAAGGCCCTGATGCCCGATCACGAAGTGTCTGAAGAGCGCCACGCTATCCGTACCGAAGAAGATCGGCAGGCAGCAGTCCGGATCGTCGACGACATCGTCGATGAGACCGGCATCAAGCGCCGCCCGCTGATCCGCAACACCCTTCTTGGTGCCGTTGCGCTTGCCCCGCTGCCCGCTCTCGCCATCTTCGGCGACCTGGGACCGCGTCCTGACGATGCCTTGGCACACACCATGTGGGCTCCCCAGGACGGAAAACTCAAGCGCCTGACCCGCGACCCCGATGGCACCCCCATCAAGGCCTCGGACGTCACCATCGGCTCGGCCTTCCATGTCATCCCCGAAGGCCTCAACGAGCTCCACGAAGGCAAGCTGAACGAGAAGGCAAAAGCCGTCGTTCTGCTGATGCGCCTGGATCCCAACTCTTTGAACCCCTCCGAGGGCCGAGAAAGCTGGAGCTACAACGGAATCGTTGCCTACTCCAAGATCTGCACGCACGTCGGTTGCCCGGTTGCTCTCTATGAGCAGCAGACGCACCACCTTCTGTGCCCCTGCCACCAGTCCACTTTTGACCTTACGCAGGAATGCAAGGTCATCTTCGGACCGGCAAGCCGTCCGCTCCCCCAGCTGCCCATCGCAGTTGACGCAGAGGGCTACCTCGTCGCCACGAGCGACTTCAGAGAACCTGTAGGACCGAGTTACTGGGAGCGTGACGAGCATGAGCGCCTCATCAACAGCTGAAGCCCCCTTCGTTCCGAAGACCAAGGTTGGTAGTTTCACCAACTTCGTGGACGAGCGTGTGGGCGGCTCCGGCATCCTGCGTGAGTTCGGCCGGAAGGTGTTCCCCGACCACTGGTCGTTCATGTTCGGTGAGGTGGCGCTGTACTCCTTCGTCATCCTGCTGATGTCAGGTACATTCCTGACGTTCTTCTTCGATCCGTCGATGGCGGAAACCCATTACCAGGGTTCATACACTCCGCTGTATAACGTCGAAATGTCCGTTGCTTACAGCTCTTCGCTGAACATCTCGTTCGACGTCCGTGGCGGCCTGTTCATGCGCCAGGTACACCACTGGGCAGCCCTGCTGTTCGTGGCATCCCTTGGTGTTCACATGCTGCGCGTCTTCTTCACGGGTGCGTTCCGTAAGCCCCGCGAAATGAACTGGGTGGTGGGCGGCGTCCTGCTCATCCTGGCAATGGCAGCAGGCTTCACCGGCTACTCGCTCCCCGATGACCTGCTCTCCGGTAACGGTCTGCGCATCATCGACGGCGTGATCAAGTCGATCCCGGTCATCGGCACGTACACCTCGTTCTTCCTCTTCGGGGGAGAATTCCCGGGTACCGCCATCATTGGCCGCCTTTATGTCCTGCACATCCTGCTGGTCCCCGCGCTCATCCTGCTGATGATCGTGATCCACCTCTTCATGGTGGTTGTGCACAAGCACACCCAGTACCCCGGCCCCGGTCGCAACGACGGCAACGTCGTCGGCTACCCCCTCGGCCCGGTCTACGCAGCCAAGGCCGGTGGATTCTTCTTCATCGTCTTCGGCGTCCTGGCGCTCATGGCAGCCGCTTTCACGATCAACCCGATCTGGAACTACGGGCCCTACGACCCCTCTCCGGTTTCCGCTGGTACCCAGCCCGACTGGTACATCGGCTTTGTCGATGGTGCGCTGCGCCTCATGCCCGGCGTCATCAACGACTTCCACTTCGAGTGGGTCATCTTCGGACGTACCTTGACGTTGAACGTATTGCTTCCGGCACTTGTACCCGCCGGAATCATCTTCACTGTGCTGTTCATGTACCCGTGGATCGAACGCTGGATCACCAAGGACAACCGCGAACACCACGTTCTCGATCGTCCGCGCAACGCTCCTACCCGCACGGCGATCGGTGTTGCAGGGTTCACCTGGTACTGCGTGATGTGGGCTGCAGCTGGATCCGACCTTATTGCGACACACTTCCACGTATCGCTGAACGATGTGACCTACTGGCTCCGGACGCTGTTCTTCATCGGCCCGATCCTTGCTTTCATCGTGACCAAGCGAATCGCTCTCGCACTCCAGCGCAAGGACCGCGAAATTGCCTTGCACGGCCGTGAAACCGGACGAATCGTCCGGCTCCCCCACGGTGAGTTCATTGAGGTCCACGCTCCGCTTGACGAGTACAAGCGGTACAAGCTCGTTGGGTTCGAATCGCCGGCTCCCCTGCCAGCCGAACCGAACGAACATGGCGTTGTCACCCGCAAGGAAAAGCGCCGCGCGGCACTTTCCAAGTGGTTCTTCGAGGACCGCGTTGCCCCGGCAACTCCGGCAGAGCTCGAAGCCGCCCACGCACACGGCCACCACGAGGCCATTGCAGCTGGCGAAGACCAGAAGAGCCTGAGCCACTAGCGCTTAGCACTCAACATTGAAGTAGGGCCCGGTCCATCCGACCGGGCCCTGCTTTTTTGTCTTCTTTAATGGACTGTCCGGGCCAAGCCCGTGGTGTTTGGCCCGGGAGCGACCCTTGGAGTGCTACTGGGTTCGGTATCCCGACGAATAGTTTCTCGTAGGCCGAACCCCTGGTCGCTGCAGGGGAACCCAAAGTTTGTAGCGGTCTGCCCGATAGTAGGAAACTGAATAGTCCACCATGGCGCGGGCGACGAAGGCGTGGCGCTGAATCTTGAGCAAGGGGGCACCGACGTCGACGTTGAGGAGTCTCGCGGTGGAGGGAGAGGCCGCTGTGGCCTCAATCATGTCCTCACCCCACTCCATGACCAAGCCGAAGCGTTCGCTCAAAACGTTGTACAGCGAGGTAGGTGGTGCCTCATCCAGCAGTCCCGGAACCCTGTGCGCCGGGATAAAGTTCTCGTCAACGCTCATTGGCTCGTTGTCGGCCAGCAGAAGTCGTCGGAAGCGAACCAACGGGGTACCCTCCTCCAACTGGAGCTCCCGGGCGAGGAACGCACTGGCACCAATCTGTTCGAAACTCAGCACCTTGGCCGCAGGGACCATGCCTCGCCGCTGCATTTCCTCGCTATAGGAAGTGAGCTTGACTTGGAGATCAAGCTTTGGCTTTCTGACGAACGTTCCAAGCCCTACTACGCGCTCGATCACCTCTTCACCCACCAAGGCGTCGATGGCCTGACGAACGGTCATACGCGCCAGACCGAAGCGTTCCGAAAGATCTCTCTCCGACGGAAGCGCTGATCCAGGCGGGCAGGATTGCGCAATGAAGGCCCGGAGGATTTCACGCAATTGAACATAGATTGGCGTGCCGCTGCTGCGGTCGATCTCGCCGGCAATGTTTGCCGCCTCAGGCACGGCAGCTGTCCAGCAAATGAGTCATGTATCAAGGATAATTCAGTGAGGCTTCAGGTCTAGACCACTGAACCGCGATGTGGAGCAGGCACTACCCCTGAGGCTACGCTGGTATGGATCATTTTCTGACGGGACACCGTCATAACAAAGACGGGACACCGTCATAACAAAGGAGTTGGGTTGCCGGAGCAGAAGGCCTTCGTTGCCGCCGAAATCGGATTGCACGCCCGGGCAGCCGCGGTATTCGTCCGCGCCGTCACCGAAACCGGTATGCCGGTCACCATTCGAAAGCAGGGTGGTCAACCAGTCGACGCCCGCTCCCTACTTGAGGTCATGACCGAAGACTTCGGTCACGGCTGTGAAGTCTATCTAGAGGTGCAACCAGGTGCCCTCAGCGCCGAACAGACGCTGTCGGGAGCCGAGAATGCGCTGATCGCCCTCTCGGCCGTTCTTGAGGCCATAGAGGCCCGCTGAGAGGTACTACCCGCCCCAGGCTGAACGACCTCGTGCCGGATCCTCGGCATGAGCTTAAAGAGAATGGGGGGGCCCCCGCCGGGGGGGGGGGGGGCGAGTGGTTGTGTGGGGGGAGGGGGGGGGGTGGGGGGGGGGGGGGGGTAGAGACGGCCGCCCCCCCCCCGCACCCCCCCCCGC
>NZ_JAJOHP010000020.1:0-74776 GCF_021109375.1 Arthrobacter sp. AK01 | reverse complement strand
GTTGCCGCTGGCACGTACCCGGGTGCCGGGACGGTGACGGTCACAGCACGGGCGACGACGGATTATGTTCTTGCCACGGGTGCGACCGCGTCTTGGTCCGGGACGTTCAAGTCCACCTCCGCAGTGTCGTTCACGGATGTGGCCCCGGGGGCCCAGTTCCATGCTGAGATTTCGTGGTTGGCATCGCAGGGGATTTCGACGGGGTGGGTTGAGGCGAATGGCTCCAGGACGTTCCGTCCGTTGCAGGCTGTGAACCGGGATGCGATGGCTGCGTTCATGTATCGGTTGGCTGGTTCGCCGGCGTTCCAGGCTCCGGCGAAGTCACCGTTCGCTGACGTGACGCCGAGTACGCAGTTCTACAAGGAAATTACGTGGCTCGCGTCCCAGGGCATCTCGACTGGTTGGGTGGAAGCTAATGGTTCGAAGACGTTCCGGCCGGTGCAGCCGGTGAACCGGGATGCCATGGCTGCGTTCATGTACCGCTTCGCGGGCAAGCCGGCGGTCACATCGACTGCTTCGTTTGCGGATGTGCCGGCTGGGGCCCAGTTCCAGAAAGAAATCAGCTGGTTGGCTGGAGCAGGGATTTCCACGGGATGGACCGAGGCAAATGGGTCCAAGACGTATCGGCCGCTCCAGCCGGTGAACCGCGACGCGATGGCCGCTTTCATGTTCCGCTACAACCAAAAATACGGAAAGTAAGTGGGTAAGCGGTCGTAAGACCATCACGACGCCGGTGGCCAGGTTTCCCCTCGAACCTGACTGCCGGCGTCGTACTTTTCCACAGCCAAGAAACCGCTGTCCGGTCCTCACAGCCCGACCCGGTAGGCTGGAAGCTGCTTTTTGACGTTCTAAAACCGAGGTACCGTGCGAGTTGTAGTTCTTGGAGACATTGGTCAATCCATTTATCACGTGGGTGACGAAGCGATGACCCATGCCGTAGTGGACGAACTCCAGGCCCGCGGAATCACGGATATCGTGCTCCTGTCCCGGAACCCTGAACAGAGCAGCAAACTGTATGGCACGCCCGCAGTAAAGACCTTGAAGTTCCCTTGGCCTCCCAACCGCCGCGAGACGTACCTGAAAGAAATTCAGTCCATTCTCGCGGGTGACATGGATGCCCTTCCTGCCACGGATCAGGTCCACGCGCTTATCGAGACAGTCAAGTCTTCTGATGGCGTGGTCATTGCAGGCGGCGGCAACATGAACTCCCCGTATGGCTGGCTGCTGTATGAACGGGCGGCCGTGGGCGCCATTGCGAACGCACTCGACAAGCCGTTGGTCATCTCCGGACAGACCGTGGGTCCAGTACTAACAGGACCCGACTACGACGCCGCTGTGGAGCTCTTCCGCTCGGCGGCGCTTTCCAGTGTTCGCGAGCAAACGTCCTTCGAGCTGATGCGTGAGGCAGACGTCCCGGCCGGGTTGACCTTGGATGACGCCAGCTTCCTCAAAGAGGGCCCTGCCGACGCAATCTATTCATCGGCTGTTCCTGCGTACCAGCCGAGCCCCGAACGACCATACATTGTGGCGAGCTTCGCACCCGGCACGGGGGCGATGGACAGGGATGACTTCAACCAGGGTGTAGCTGACCTGCTGGACAGAATTGCCGACGCCGGCCAGGTGGACGTCGTGATGGTTCCGCACATGTCCCGTCCGGGGAACCGTGACATGGATATGGAGATGCACGAGGATATCCGACGCCGCATGCGTTCCGAGAACGTCACTGTCTGCGGTCAGTTCACTGCGGAACAGGCTGCCTCCCTGACGATGCGGGCCGAATTCGTGGTTGCCAGCCGGTACCACCCCATTGTCTTCGCTCTGGCGGCTGGTGTTCCGTGCCTCGGCATTGCCGTTGACTACTACGGAGAAGTCCGGCTGGGCGGTGCCCTGGCCAACTGGGGCCTCGGCCACACTTTGCGGTCATTGCGGCATGTTGTAACCCCCGGGTTTGACGATTATGTGGACCTCCTCTGGAACCGCCGGAACGACATTCGGGCGTACTTGGAGAAATTGAGCCCCACGCAAAGCACCTTCCAAAGCGCGTGGTGGGACGCCGTCGTCGAAACCCTTAAAGGCGCCACCCCGGCCGCGCCGGTACTCAGCACTCCTGAACCGGCCTTCCCTGAACTGCACTCTGGGGAGCACCCTGCGGCCGCCAAACTCACGGCCAACAACGAGTCGCACATTGGTCACCAGTCTGTGGAGTTGTATCGGCTGACCCATGCACTGGAAGACACCACGGGCACTCTTGCCGCAGTGGAAGCGGAGCATGAGAAGCTGCGGCTTGCCTTGGAGGACTCAGCCGGGAAATTGTCAGCGGCTGCGGCAGAATCCAATGAGCTCCAAAATCAGCTCCGCTCCCTCGAGACCTCCCTTGTTGTACGGGTGGCACGACGCCTGAAGTTGCTCCGGGTCTGACCCGCCAGTCTTCCAGCTTCCCCTCGGATTTGGTGGGTAGAGTAGAGGCCTGAACATCGCCGGATTGCACTGGATACGGAGAACTCATTGTCAGCTTGGCTCGAACTCGGACCGGACAACTACGTCTTGGAAACCGAGGGATCTTTACTGAACACCGGGCTCGTGGTGGGCTCTGAGCTTGCCATGGTCATCGACACCGGCTGCGGCCCCCGCCAAGGCCGGGAGATCCTCGCTGCAGTCCGCGAAAAGACCCAGCTGCCGCTGGTAGTGGTGAACACGCATGCGCACTATGACCACTTCTTCGGCAACGCAGTTTTTGCCGACGATGGCGTCACGGAGTTTTGGGCGCACGCCAACTGTGCGGCGGCCATCGAAAAGGACGCCGACATCCAGCGCCGCTTCGTGGCCACCAACGAACCGGAGATGGCAGCCGGGGAAGGTGACGCCGTCGACATCGTTGTTCCCAACGCGCTGGTCCACGATCAGCCGGTCCTTGTGGATCTCGGCGGAATCACAGCAACGCTCTTCTATCTTGGACGTGCACACACTGACGGCGACCTCCTGGTAGGCACCAGCTCCACGCTGTATGTAGGCGACTTGGTGGAGCAGGGCGCACATCCATCGTTCGAGGATTCATACCCCGAGGAGTGGGCCGATGCCCTGCGGCACATCTCGGCCCTCCGCCACCGTTACGAGTTCCTGGTCCCCGGTCACGGAAAGCCCGCCAGCGACGAGTTCGTCAAAACCATGGCCGACACCATGAGCACGGCAGTCCGCCAAGCAACGCAGAGCATCCGGGACATGCCTTCCGATGCAACCAAGGCGATTCCGGTGCTGCCCTACGGCCCCGAGCAGTCCCGTTGGTTCATCAAGCGCCTCCAGGAAACCAACGCCCAAGGACGGACCTCGCTTGCCACGCCAGACTTCGGACCGGGCAAGGCCGGTTTCTATCCGTCATAAACAAGGGGCCTTATAAATTTCCATTTCGTTTACTCCCAGCCATGGACTAATTGGTGACAGCCGTCCTAGGATGAAGGCGACCATTCGGTTCGCGACTACCTGGGGGTGTCGAGATGAAGGGCACACGCGTATTCCCGCGTGCTACCAACATTCTCCGCTCTGTCATGATCGCTGGAGCCGGAACGGCAATCTGGATAGCACTCTCCGCAACTGCCGCGAGTGCCGACACCGGAGCTTCGGATAACCACACACTTCTTGATGGAGTAACGGCTAACGTCTCCACCGCTGTCTCCTCGTCAACGGACGCCGTTGGGTCCGTCGCAAAAGCTGCTGGGCCACAGGCGACGGCTCCTACCATGAGCATCCCCGTCCCGAACGTCCCGCTGCCTGCTCCCGTCAAAGCTGTTGTGCCGGCGAAACCGATAACGGTCCACGTTCCGGTCGTGACTCCCATAGTGGAGCAAATTGGCAGTTCGGTGGACACCCTTGTGGGGACCGTTCCTGTCGTCAACAACGTGGTTCCGGGCGACACTGTCGAAACTGTTGTGGACACAGTGGTGGAACCCATAACTGGAAGCGTTGACCAGACCGTGGAAGCCGTTGTTCCCCCGCTCAACGATGCCCTGGCGCCCGTTGCCCTGGAACCCGTCACCGACGTCACCAACCCCATTGTTCAGCCGATCGTCGATGTAGTTGATACCGTCCTACCGCCGGTCACCTCCGACACCCCACCCGTTGTGGCTGGAGACAAGGCCCCGAGCGTCGGCACTATCCCAAGTTCCGGCGTCGTGGGTTCGCAGGAGGGTGAGGGCTCTGCCGGAACTGTTCTGCAAGGATCAACTCCCGGACAAGTCGAGCAGCCAGCACTCGCGACTGCTGCGCCGGTGCCTTCCATAACCCGCGTGCTCGGCTCGTCCGGCACTGCGGCGGCCGCTGGAACAGCTTCGACCGGCGCTCCGAAGGGACCATCAGAATCGCCTGCGGACCGCAATGCTGTGCCGGCTGGCCTGGCTGGCGCTGGCTCCGGTAATTCCCAAAACGGCCCGCCAAGCCCCGCCGCAGCCTTCCTCCACGGCGCACTGATCATTCCTGCAAATTCCCTTACTGACCTTGTGACGGTCAGCGATGAACAACATCCAAAGCCGGTCTGTTTTGATCCCGGCTCTTCTCCTGATTAGTTCCCGCACCCAGCTGCGCAGCAACCCGCAGCAGACGGTTACGAGGGCGATCCGTGAACGGACGTCTCTGGGAACAAGACCTTCAGGAGAAGATCGCAATGAACACGACCATTCGCAAGTGCCTCATCGGCACATGCTTTGCCGGGGGCATGATTGTCCTCAGCGCAACCGCGGCACATGCCGCGGATACCACCAGCGGCAAGGACGGGCTCCTCTCCGGAACCCAAGTAGTAGCGCCTGTTACAGCGCCGATCACCACCGGCGCCACATCACTGGGACTGTTGGGGGATTCAGCAGCTACGGCGTCCGCGCCGGCAACTGCTGGAGGTTCGGGCACAGCGCCTGCTGCCACAACCAGCGGCTCCGACAGCATCGCTTCCGGGACACAAGTAGTCGCCCCGGTTTCGGTGCCCATAAACCTGGGCTCGTCGTCAGTGGGTCTGCTGGGGGGCTCCACTGTGGCGAGCCCAGCCACACCTGCCGCACCAGCAGCGGCAACAAGTTCGACGCCGGCAGCCGGGACCAGCGGTTCCGGCAGCATCGCCTCGGGAACCCAAGTGATCGCGCCGGTGACGGTTCCCATCACGGTGGGGTCGACGTCGGCGGGCGTTCTGGGTGACTCATCTGCCACCTCAACGCCAGCAACATCAACTCCTGCGCCGGCTCAAGCGCCGACGCAGGCAACAACGTCGGGGGGAGAGTCAATCGCATCCGGCGCTCAGGTAGTGGCTCCGATATCGGTCCCTGTTAACATCGGGGCCACTGCCGTGGGTGTGGCTGGGGATTCCTCGGCCACGTCCGGTACCGCCGGTACTGCGGGTGGCACTGCTCCGGCTGGCAGCGCTTCGGGTGCTTCGACGAGTGGTTCGGATGGCATTGGTTCGGGCACGCAGGTTGTTGCTCCGATTACGGCTCCGGTGAACCTCGGCGCTACCTCGGCTGGTGTGCTGGGGGATTCCTCCGCTACCAACACCGGTACTGCGGGTGGGACTGCTCCGGCTGGCACCACGGGCGGCAGCACTACTTCCGGCAACGGCGGACTGCTCTCAGGCACCCAGTTGGTCATTCCAATTACTGCTCCTGTAACCGTTGGGTCCACGTCAGTGGGCGTCGGCGGCGGTTCGGTTGGCACTGTCACGCCGCCGGTTGTTGCGCCTCCGGTGGTGAACCCTCCGGTTGTCACGCCTCCGGTTGTTGTGCCTCCCGTTGTTAACCCGCCGGTTGTTGCGCCTCCGGTCGTGAACCCGCCGGTCGTTACGCCTCCGGTCGTTGCGCCTCCCGTGGTGAACCCGCCGACTATCAACCCGCCTGCTGGCGGCAACACTCCCGCTGCTGGCATCAGTGCGGGAGCCGGCACCCAAGCCGGCACGGTTGTAGCCCTTGCTTCCACAAAGGGCGCGATGACCGCGGCAGCCTCCACCGCCGTCGGGAGTTCAAGCGAGCTGGCCAATACAGGGCTGAATGGCGCCTTCGTTGTCTGGGCAGGAGCCATGCTTTTGATGGGCCTGCTCCTGGCGGCAGGTAGCCGCCGGAAGGCAGCAACCAACCGCCGGTAGTCCGCGGCAGGCAACCCCGCTTCGCATGTAGTTGTTGGGGGGGGGGGGGCCCCCGGCCCCCCCCCCCCCCCCACCCCCCCCCCGCGGCCCGCCCCCCCCCCCCCCCCCCGCCCGTGTGGGGGGGGGCCCCCCCCCCCCCCCCCCCCCCCCAACAACTGCGAACCCCACTAGTGCGCCGGTGCGCATTGCGCAACGTAATGCTGGCCCCGACCGCAGCTACCGCAGTCCTAGGATGAAAGGGATGACCAGGACCCAGACGAATCAAGCGTTCAGCCTTCGCAGCGTCGCATTGCCGGCCTTCGGGCCCGCACTGCTGTTCTGTATCGGCGAAGGGGCGGTCCTTCCGGTCATCGCTCTCTCGGCACGTGACCTCGGGGCCTCTGTGGCAGTTTCCGCGTTGATCGTGACGCTGATCGGACTGGGATCCTGGATCTTCAACATTCCGGCGTCGATCATCACGGAGAAGTTCGGCGAACGATGGTCGATAGTCGGTGCCGGAGCCCTGGGCGCAATCGCGCTAGGTGCCGCGGCCTTCGCACCACAAATGGAGCACGGGCTCTGGTTGCTGGCGGCCTCCATGACTCTGGTGGGAATGTCCGCCAGCGTCTTCAACCTTGCCCGGCAAAAGTTCCTGACGGAAGCAGTCCCCGTTCTATACCGCGCCCGTGCACTGTCCACGCTGGGCGGCGTGACCAGGATCGGCATCTTCATTGGGCCTTTCGTTGGGGCCGGCGTCATGCAGTTCGCCGGAATCAGCGGCGCGTACTGGGTGGGCTTTGCGGGCATGATGGCGGCTGCGGCTTTGTCGCTCACCATCCCGGACCTGGTGGCCCCAGACGCGTCCGACGGCGGTCCTCGCCCTCCGGCGTCCACGTTGCGGAGCGTTGCGGTGTCCCATGCCGGGGTGTTCCTGTCCGTCGGTTTCGGGATCCTGCTGCTCAGTGCTTTGCGTGCCTCGCGACAGGTGGTCATACCGTTGTGGGCGGATCACCTGGGCCTCGACGCCACCCATGCTTCCCTGCTCTTCGGCCTTTCCGGAGCGATCGACATGCTGGTGTTCTACCCTGCTGGAAAGCTCATGGACAGGAAGGGGCGGCAGTGGGTGGCCATCCCGTCCACGGTGATCATGGGGTCCGCCCTGATCCTGATCCCGTTCACTGGCGGGTTCGTGCCCTTGCTGCTGGTTGCCCTGCTGATCGGCTTCGGCAATGGCATCAGCTCTGGACTCATCATGACGCTCGGCGCCGACTTCTCACCGGACAACGGTAGGAGTCACTTCCTGGGCATTTGGCGTTTCATCGCCGATTCGGGTGCCACCGGGGGACCGGTGCTCCTTTCCGGGCTGACGGCCGCCATTTCACTGTCCGCCGGCATCTGGGCCACAGGCGTACTGGGCTTCGCAGCGGCAGCGGTGTTCGCCGTCGCAATTCCGCGGCTAAAACACCGGCGTAACTATTGAGCTGTCCCTGCGTGGATTCCTGACCCTTTTCATTCCATCGAGGGCGTTCTGAAACCCCAATAGGTTGGGATTCGGTTTCTGCGGAGGGGAACCTCGGTCATTAACCCCGGGCGGCTGCCGGAGAAGACTCACAGGAAATTCGCAGGAAACTCCAGATAGTGGCTAAACTCATGCTGGCCGTAGACTCGCGGCCATTTTTTCGCGCTCTTGGGGGCGTTTGAGCAGAGGGCGCTGTCTATGCAGAACCGACGGAGAGCCAGCGTGCGCTCTCAAGTACTACTTGTAGGCGTTATCGCGTTGGTCGGAGCTGGTTTGCCAGCGTTGCCGGCAGTGGCGGATGACGTGCCCGTGCCGGCGCCGAGCGCGGCACCGTTGTCGACGGCCACCCAATCGTCGGTGATACCGACCGATCAGTTCATCGTGAAGTTCAAAGAACGAGCGGGCATCCAATCGGCTGACCGACAGTCCTCTCTTCGCCAGGCTGCCGGTGCAGCAGGCGTCCCTGTCCAAGCCGTTCGCAGCACCGCCACGGGCGAGGAGGTCGTCAAGACCGACCGAAAGCTTGGGGCCGAAGAAGCAGGTGAGCTCGCTGCCACGCTGGCGGCGGATCCCACTGTGGAATATGCCGAACCGGACACGATCATGCGGCTTCACGATCTCCGGCCCAACGACACCTACTTTGATTTTCAGTGGGGTGTGGGTGACAACGACAGCGGGGGCATTCGCATGCCAATTGCATGGGACATCAATCAAGGTGAGGGCAGCGTAGTCGCAGTCATCGACAGCGGCATTCTGAGCCACAGTGACCTGAACGCAAACGTCCTCCCTGGCTACGACATGATCAACGACCCCGCTGTTGCACGCGATGGGAATGGGCGCGACTCCAACCCGCGTGATGAAGGAGACGCCGTCACTGCTGGCCAGTGCGCGCCGGGTGAGCCCGCCAGTATTTCTTCCTGGCACGGGACGCACGTAGCCGGCATTGTTGCGGCCGTAGGTGGTAACGGTAAGGGCGTCACCGGCGTGGCGCCGAAAGCCAAGGTTGTGCCCATCCGCACCATTGGCACGTGCGGAGGCTATACCTCCGATATTGTCGACTCGATTGTATGGGCCGCAGGGGGAACCGTTCCCGGTGTTCCCGCGAACGCCAACCCTGCCCGCGTCATCAACCTCAGCCTTGGTGGGCGATCCACGTGTCCCGCAGCCATCCAGAACGCCGTCGACTTCGCTCATGGCAAGGGCGCGGTGGTAGTGGTATCGGCTGGCAATGAAAACATCGACGCATCGCTGGTGAGCCCCGGCAACTGCCGGGACGTCATCAACGTCGGCGCCACCACTAAAGATGAGCGCAAAGCCTATTACTCCAACTACGGTGCGGCTATCGACGTCATGGCGCCCGGCGGCGACATGAGCGTGGACGTTCTGGGCGGCATCGTGTCCACTCTCAACAACGGTACCGACCGCGCCACAACGGAGGACTACTACCTCAAAGCCGGCACGTCCATGGCTGCGCCGCACGTCGCAGGAGTGGCAGCAATGATGTTGTCGGTCCTGCCAGCCTTGAAGCCGGAGGACGTAGAAGCGAAGCTCAAGGCAACGTCCAAGGCACCAACGTGCAGCGGTTGTGGGGCAGGGCTCATTAACGCAACCGGTGCCCTCCGAGACGTTGAGCTGGAAGCTGAGCCAATTGTTGGTGGCACTCCGGTGATCACGGGTGAGCCCTTCGTAGGGAAAACGTTGACCTCGACGGACATCGGTAACTGGACCTTCAACCACCTCACTCAGTGGACGCATCAGTGGAACCGAAACGGGGCGGCGATCCCCGGCGCCACTGACTACTCGTACACGCTCTTGCCGGAAGACCTGGGCTCTACACTCACCTTTACTGTTACAGCCAAAAAGGACTTCCATCCCACGGTCTCAGGCACCTCAGCTCCGACGGCCACGGTGAAGCCGGGGATGTTGTCCTCAAACGTTCCCACCATCAGCGGCTCGGCCTATGTCGGCAACGCTCTGACAATGGACGCGGGAACATGGGGACCTGAACCTGTCGAGCTTTCGTACCAGTGGTATCGGGCCGGTGCCGCCATCCCTGGCGCCACGGGGACGGGTTACACCCTTGCGGATGCAGATGCGGGCAAGGCACTGACCGTCAAGGTAACTGGCACCAAACCGGCTTACGGCACCGTGGTAAAGACCAGCGCTGCTACGCAGACCGTGGTGACGGCCGACAAAGCGGTCACGCCGAAAGCAGTTGGCTTCGCAGAGGCCCCTTACATGGCGAACGACAAGTACACGATCCCGGAATCCATTGGCACTGAATACCAAATCTCGGGGACTACCGTCGCGGCCGGGACATATTCAGCTCGTGGCCAAGTCAAGGTAACGGCCAAAATCAAGGACGGCTTTGCACTGGCTAACGGTGCAGCCTCCGAATGGCTGGCGTACTTCAGCTCAAAGGGCCCCGCATTCACGGCTCCAGCCAAGTCGCCGTTCAAGGACGTGCTGACTACCCAGCAGTTCTACAAGGAAATGGCATGGATGGCCGACCGGAAGATCTCCACGGGATGGGTCGAAGCGGACAAGTCCGTGACTTACCGTCCCGTGACCCCGATCAACCGTGACGCGATGGCTGCGTTCCTCTACCGCATGGCGGGATCGCCCGCCTACACGCCGCCAGCCAAGTCGCCGTTCAAGGACGTGCTGACCACCCAGCAGTTCTACAAGGAAATGTCCTGGTTGGCTGAAACAGGCATTTCATCGGGATGGACGGAATCTGATGGTTCACGGACCTACCGACCTTTGACTCCCATCAACCGTGACGCCATGGCTGCATTCCTCTACCGCTTGGCGAACAAGCCCGACTACCAGCCGCCAAATTGGCTGCCATTCTATGACGTCCCCTATGGAACGCAGTTCTACAAGGAGATGGCATGGATGTACGAACAAGAGATCTCCAAAGGCTGGCTGGAGGCTGACGGACAGTACACATACCGCCCGCTGTCGCCTATCAACCGCGACGCCATGGCAGCCTTCCTCTACCGGATGCCATAGCGACACCAAAGTACGAATCAACCGGGGCCGGTTGCAGACTCTTCTGCAGCCGGCCCTCGGCGTTGCCCAGCATCCGAGACTCGACTCACAGGTAATTCGCAGGAATCTCAACTCTCTGGCTAAACTCATGCTGGCCGTAGACTCGCGGCCAATTTTTTCGCGCTCTTGGGGGCGTTTGAGCAGAGGGCGCTGTTTATGCAGAACCGACTGAGAGCCAGCGCGCGCTCTCGAGTACTACTGATGGTCGTAATCGCGATGGCCGGCGCCGTGCTGCCGGCTCTCCCTGCTTCTGCAGACGATGAGCCCATGCCCAGTGCTGCACCGCTGTCGAAGTCCACGGTCACCGAGGCGGATCCGACCGATCAGTTCATCGTGAAATTCAAGGAACGGGCAGGTATTCAGTCGGCGGATCGCCAATCGGCCGTTGGCGAGGCGTCCGATACCGTGGGCGTACCAGTCCAAGCGGTTCGTACTCTGGCCACGGGGCAGGAAGTGGTCCGGACCGAACGAAAGCTTGACGCCGAAGAGGCCAGCGAGCTCGTGACTGCCCTCGCTGCAGACCCAAGGGTTGAATATGCCGAACCCGACACCATCATGCGGCCTTTTGCTGTGGCACCGAATGATGAGTACTACCGCCTGCAATGGGCCCACGGGGTTGGCAACGGCGGGATGGGCGTTTTGGGAGCCTGGGATGTCAGCCAAGGCGAGGGGAGCGTGGTGGCCGTCATCGATAGCGGCATTCTCAACCACAGCGATCTAAACGCCAATGTCCTCCCTGGTTTCGACATGATCAGTGACCCAGCAACCGCCCGTGACGGCAACGGCCGTGATTGGAACCCGCAGGATGAGGGCGACAGAACCTCCGACGGTCAGTGCGGTGCTGGATGGTCGGCAGAGGATTCCTCCTGGCATGGAACGCATGTCGCCGGCATTATTGCTGCTGTAGCTGGAAACACCCAGGGTGTTGCGGGAGTAGCCCCCAAGGCCAAGATCGTGCCCGTCCGGGCCCTTGGTATCTGCGGCGGATACACCTCCGATATCGCCGATTCGATCATCTGGGCAGCCGGAGGAAGTGTTGCCGGCGTTCCGAACAATACCCACCCTGCCGACGTCATCAACTTGAGCCTTGGTGGGCGCGCGGCCTGCTCAACGGTGTACCAAAACGCCACTGACTTCGCCCGCAGCAAAGGCGCATCCGTGGTGGTGGCAGCAGGCAACGAAAACATTGATGCATCGCTGGTAAGCCCGGCAAACTGCACGAATGTTTTGGTGGTGGGTGCCAGTAAACGGGACGGTAACAGGGCCTCATACTCAAACTTCGGAATCAACCTCGATGTCACCGCACCTGGTGGGGACATGACGTACAACAGTGCGGACGGCATCGTGTCCACCCTGAATAACGGCACGGATGTTGCCACCACGGAGGACTACTACCTCAAGGAAGGCACCTCCATGGCCGCCCCGCAGGTAGCAGCAATTGCGGCGTTGATGTATTCGAAACTGCCCGCGCTTACACCCACTGACGTAGAGCAGAAGCTGAAGGCGACCGCGCGGCCGATCTACAACTGCAATTGTGGAGCAGGGTTGGTGGATGCGACGGCAGCTCTCAATGACGTTGCATCGGACGCCTCCCCAGTGGTTCCCGGGACTCCCACCATCTCCGGTGACGCTGTGGTGGGTGGGTTGCTGACCTTGTCCCCCGGAGTTTGGGAGCCTGCGGGCAAGGTGTGGACGGACTACAAGTGGAAGCGAAATGGCGTCCTTACCAACGGCACTGGGATCCAATATCCGCTGGGGCCCGGAGACCTGGGCGCGACTTTCACTGTGACTGTTACCGGAAACAAGAACTACCAAGCCAGCGTGGCGGTGACCACTGCTCCTACAGCTCCAGTCGGGGTGGGAACGCTAAGCGCCGGGGTACCCTCCATCAGCGGTAATGCGTATGTTGGCGGTACGCTGACCGCTGACCCCGGCAGTTGGGATCCTGCTCCCGTCCAGTTGGCCCTGCAATGGCAACGGAACGGGGAGCCTATCCAAAGTGCCACCGCCAAGACGTATACGGCGACTGAAGAGGACTCCGGCAAGGCGCTTACTCTCAAGGTCTCCGGTTCAAAGCAGGCCTACCATTCGCTGTCTGTTGTCAGTGAACCCACTGCCTTGGTGGTCCCTGCGGAAAAGGCTGTGTCGCCTGAGCCTGTGGTGTTTACCGATGCTCCCTTTGCCGACAAAGACACTTATGCCATTCCTGACACGGAAAGCACCAACTACTTCATTGATGGCGAGCCAGTTACTCCGGGGATACATTCGGCCACGGGGCGCATCACGGTAACGGCAGCGGCCAAGGACGGCTACGTACTTCTGCCCGGCGCCACCACATTGTGGACGGAACGCTTCAGCGCCAAGGGTCCGGATTTTGTACCGCCGTCCATTTCGCCCTTCAAGGACGTGCTGACCACTCAACAGTTCTACAGGGAAATGGCCTGGATGGCAGATGAAGGCATATCTACGGGATGGGTGGAAGCGGACAAATCCGTAACGTACCGGCCCTTGACGCCCATCAACCGTGACGCCATGGCCGCCTTTCTGTATCGCTTGGCAGGTTCGCCGGCTTACACTCCGCCGACAAAGTCCCCGTTCAAGGACGTGCTGACCACGCAGCAGTTCTACAAGGAAATGGCGTGGCTGGCGGATCAGAAGATCTCCTCCGGCTGGACCGAAGGCGACGGCTCGCGGACATACCGGCCCCTGACGCCTATCAACCGTGATGCCATGGCGGCATTCCTTTACCGGATGGCCGGTTCACCGGAATACAGCAGCCCATACCCGTCGCCGTTCAATGACGTTGCGTACGGGCAGCAATTCGATATGGAAATGGCTTGGATGCTGGACATGGAAATTTCCACTGGATGGGTGGAAGCCGACGGAAAGCGAAACTACAGGCCGCTGTCACCCATTAACCGTGACGCGATGGCCGCCTTCCTCTACCGCATGCCATAAGCCTTTGGGAGCTGCTGCTTCCTGACCCTGTTTGGACCAACAACGGCCGCAGAGCAACCCCTTCAGGTTGTTCTGCGGCCGTTCGGCGTTGCAAAGAGGGTCAGGAGGCCACCGAATCCGATGACACCAACCGCGGCGTCTTCCACGCCCGGTCCGGGACTTTGCCGGTAACAAGGGCCACTGCGATCACCAGCAACACCAAGCCCCACGTCGCATTTGCCGCGTCCAAGGCGGTCCTCATCACTACGAACGGCGGGATGATGGCCAGGACAGTCCCTGCAGCGATGCGCCACATCGCGGGCCTAACAGCACCCGGTGCCAGGGCAGTGGGGGCGAGCTCCAAGCGGACCAGTGGGGTTGAGACCAGGAGCACCAAGGCCCAAGCCGCAACGTAGAACAGGGGCCGGGTGAGCCACCACTCGGTGCTGGCCGGCTCCGGGAACGGCAGCCTCAGGATCAAAGCGAGGCCGAACATTGCGATGATCAACGGCAGGTGCCACAGGTAAATGGTCATCGCCCGGCTGCCCACAACGAACATCACCTTCTGCACCCAGCCAACGTGCACGAACCGCTGCAGAACGGGGTACACGGCCTTCACCAGCAACACATGTGCCAAGCCCACCAGGATGAGCGGGAACATCGGCGGGTTCTGGCTGGTCAGCATATCCACGGGATACGGGCCGGAATGAGTGAGTGGAACCATAACGAGGTAGCAAGCAGCGGCAGCCACGATGAGCTTCCAGCGGGAGAACCTGTCAAAAAATCCATCGGCATAGAAGAAGCCCAGCTGCTGCAGCAAGCCCCACACGAACACCATATTCAACAGGCCGATCGGGTTCGAGTCGAAGCCCCACGGGTTGCGCTCCAAGCCCAGGCGAAGGACATCGACGACGACGGCGCCCGCGGCCAGCGCTGCGAGGGTCCGGTACGGTGCCAGGCCATGGAGCTTGGCCATCGTTGGCACCATGGCTTGGCAGATCAGGTACGCAGCGAGGAACCACAGCTGGACTCCAGCGCCGGCAGCGATAACCGCCAGCAGCTCGCCCGGGACGCCAGCCGCCGTCGCACTCCACAACGCAATGGCGAGGAACGCGTACAAGGCAACCGTGGGGCGGACCAGTCGGAGCACCCTGTTCCGGAGGTAGTCACCTGCGTCGCCGCCCTTCCGCTGCAGGCTGCGCCATGAGGTGAGCGACGCGAACCCGCCCACCACGAAGAAGAGCGGCATGACCTGGCCAAACCACGTTCCCTGTGCAAACCAGCTCAGGGAGGTCAGGGGATTCCCTACTCCGACGCCGGAGGAGTCCACGCTGATGCCCATCATGAGCAGGTGGACGGCCACTACGGCAAACATGCAAGCGACGCGGATGAAGTCCACCACGAGATCGCGGGATGCCGGAACGGTAGCAGTGCGACCGGCAGTGGGGCTCAAGCCGGGGCTGAGGGTGGAAGACATGGGGGCTCCTGGGATTAGCCGTTGTTTATCCATCGAGTGGATTAACTGTAACCCATGGATGGCGCCCCGTCGACGTCACACGCAGAAACCCGGACGCATTCGGGTCAAGATAGGTAGCACCGGGCGTAGCCTTAAGGAGGGCCTGCACCCCCGATCACCCGAGAACCACTCCGGCGCAAATGGCGCATTCCATGAATCCACACCCCACCAATGAAGGGCAGTGCTGATTGTTGTGCACATCAAAGAATTCTGGGACCAGCTCTCATCGGACACACAGCAGTGGCTCATTGACAACCCGGGAACCATGATTGTGCCCCGAACCGTCACGGCGATCATCAATGGAGAGACGGGGGAGAGCGACACCGTGGACGCCCACGGTGGGACGCAGCTCACTGATGAGGACCGGCATTTCATCCGGGATCAGGCCAGGCGCGCCGGGTAGCGCGAATCGCACCATAGGCTCGGGTGCGATCGGCGCCGAAGTGGTGCGCCGCCGTCGAGCGTGAAGCGCGTTTAGCTTTTGCGTGCCGCCAGGCCGAAGAGCCAGGTGCCGCCGAGGGCTGATAGGTATCCGGCGATCACGATGAACGCTGTGCCTGCCCAGAAGTAGTCGATGGTGCTGTCGGTGCTGAGGCCGGGCATGACCTGAAGCAGGGAGTATGCGGCAACAATGCCGGCGATCACCAGGGCGATCACTGTGAGCCATACCCAGAGCCGGGATGCTGCCCAGTGCTCGCCGTATCCCTTCCAGACATTCCAGCTGCTGCCGGTGCGCAGGATGAGCCACCCTGCGGGGAGCATGACGGCTCCAACGAGCAGGAAGGCTGCCACGACGTCGGCCGGGCGGTGCCATTGGTTGATGAGCGTGGAAACCCCGGTGGCTACGGCGAAGGAGCTTCCGAGGAAGCCTGCCAAGGGGCGCCAGCGCGGCGAAACCATGAGGAACACTGCGGCAGCGGCGGAGGCGGCCAGCGTGGTGTGTCCGGAGGGGAGTGAGTTCAGTTCCAGGGTTTGCACACCGCGGTCGGGCCTGTCCGGAATGAGGAACTTGAGGATCTGGGTGGCCACGTTGGCTGCGACGCAGGCTGCGACAGCGATGCCGGCAGCCTTCCAGCGGCGGCGTGCGATGGTCACGAAGAGCACCATAATGGCGGCGATCGCCAGTGAAAGCATGGGGAGCATGTCCAGGAATTCCGTGGAGGCCCTGCCGGCTGTTCCGCCCAACACCGTGGCTTCAACCAGTGCTGACTCGTCGATGAACTGGCCCATGGTGGTGCGAACAAAGAAGTAGTAGGTCGCGGCAAGGCCCACCACGCTGGCGATCGTGGCCAGGATGAAGAGGAATCCTGTTCCAACGCCTGCGTTGCGCTGCTGAAGCGGCCGTTTGCTCGACCTCCCGCTGGTGCGGAATTGCTGGGAACTCATTCTGTCTAGGGTGCCACAGTTCTCTGGATGGCCCATGTGAGTACTGCCTTCGCGTGGCGGGGCGCAGTGAGATGCCTGCAACATTCCTGTGACGGTTGACACGTGTTAGGTGGCGGGTTTAAGCTGCCTAACACGTGTTAGGGAAGGAAATCTACATGTCGGGAACCAATGGGGCTTTGCGTCAATTCACACGCAGAAGTGCCCTCACAGCCCTCGGCGCCGGGATTGTTGGAGTAACCGCGGCGTCGTGGCCGCGCTTGACCGGGACGGACATTCCAGGCCGGGGAGACAACAGCCTCAGCATCGCCATCATGGGCACCGCGGCGGACGCGGCGGCCCGCCAAAAGGTCATCGACGCCTTTGCCAAAGTCCACCCCGAAATCAAGGTCAAGGTCCAAGCGATCCAGGCCGTGGACTGGAAGGACTTCTTCACCAAGATCCTCACCATGGTGGCCGCGGGCACCCCTCCGGACGTCGTGTACGTAGCCACGGAAGGTGCCCAGCTCTTCGCTGAAAAACTGGCCCACCCGCTGGACGAGTACCTGCGCCGCGACGCAGCGGACATGAAGGAGTACTTCGAGGACGTCCACCCCAGCCTGGTGGAAGCGTTCATGTACAAAGGCAGCCTCTTCCAGCTCCCCATCGACTGGAACGCGGCCAATATGTACTACAACACCGCGTCACTTCGTTCGGCAGGCCTGGAGCGGCCCGCCGATGACTGGACGCACACAGACTTCCGCAGCACACTCGCGGCAATGAAGAAGGCCAACCCCAAGGACTTCACGCCGTACTACTGGACCAACCGCCTCTTCGGCGGAGTGGTGCCGTGGCTCTACGCCAACGAGACAAGCTTCCTCAAGGAGACCAAGTCCCCAGGTGGCGGATGGCTCTGGGACAGTTTCTACGCGAACGACCCCTCCCGCAGCCTTCGCTCCGGCGGCTACCAGTGGCTGGAACCCAACGCGGACGATCCCAGGGTCTTCGAATCCTTCGACTACCTCCGCGGTCTGGTGAAGGACGGGCTGGGTGTCCGGCCCGAGGAAGGCGGCGGTAGCGCGCTGATCGGCCTCTTCGCCTCCAACAGGATAGGTACGACGCCGGCGGGCGGCTATTGGGTGCAAGGCCTCCATGAAGCGGGGATGACAGAGGACGGATTCGACGTCCAGTTCTTCCCGAAATGGCGGACCCAGCGCCACCAGTTCGGCACGGCCGGGTACGCGATCATGAAGACCGCCAAAGACAAGGACGCCGCCTGGGAATGGGTGAAGTTCAGCTCCAGCCTCGAGGCCATGCAGATCGTGTTCCCTACCCCGAACACCACACCGGCCCGGCGGTCCATGGTCAATGAGCAGCTCTACGCAGGAACTGGTCCACGGAACTGGAAAGTCTTCTACGACACCCTGGACAGGTTCCCCACCACAGGTCCCATTCCAGCGCCACCCCAGCAGGCCGCCGTCGAAACTGCCCTCATGAAAAACGTGAGCCTGGCTGTTAGCGGAGATGAGCGTCAACTCAAAGACGCCCTGAACTCCATGCAGCGTGACCTCGAACTTGCCCTGAGGAGGCAACCATGAGCACCGCAACCAGTACGCCTACGGGCACGGGGAGCGATCCGGGCCGTCGCCAGGCCGCCCACAAGAACGGCCATGGCTCCAAACGCGGCCGCGCGCAGCAACGCTGGCTGCCGTGGGCCTTCCTGGCGCCCACCATCGCGGGCATGGGCATCTTCACCCTGCTGCCGATCGTGGCATCAATCGCGCTCGCGTTCTTCCGCTGGGACATTATCTCCGCGCCGACGTTCGTGGGCTTCGACAACTTTGCCGAGGTAGTCCAGGACCCCACCGTCCGGGTCTCATTCCTGAACACCATCGTGTTTGTGGTGGTGGCGGTGGCACTCCAGCTTGGACTGGCACTGGGCTTGGCGATCATGGTGCAGGAGAAGCTTCCGGCGTGGCTGAGGGTCTTCTTCCGCTCCGCGTTCTTCTTCCCGTTGATCCTGTCAGCGGCTTCGGTGTCCATCTTCATGCGCTACCTCTTCAACGAACAGTTCGGCGTAGTGAACTGGATGCTGTCCATCGTCGGCATCCCAGCGGTCCCGTGGCTGACGACGCCAGGTGGATCTGCCGCCGTCGTGATTCTTGTCTATGTGTGGCAGAACTTCGGGTTCTCGTTCCTGCTCTTCATCGGCGGGCTGGCCTCCATTCCGGTGGAGACCTACGAGGCCGCGTCCATCGACGGCGCCACCGGGTGGCGCAAGCACTGGTTCGTGACCCTGCCGCTGCTGAGCCCCACCACGCTGGTGGCCTCGGTCATGGCGATCATCAACGCCCTCCAAGTGTTCGACCAGCCCTATGTCCTGACCCGCGGCGGGCCCGGTGACTCAACACGCACGGCGGTGATGGTCATCTTCGAGTCCGCGTTCCAACGCCTCGAATTCGGCCAGGCTTCGGCGATCGGCGTGATCCTGACGCTCATCATCATGGCCATCACCGCCGCGCAATTCCGGCTCAGCAAACGATTCGTCTTCTACCAGTAAGGCCCGTCATGACCACTATTCAAGAACGTGTCACCACCACGGCGCCTGTAGTTACGCGGAGGAAGCGCGACTGGTCAGTGGCCGTCCGCGTCATCGTCTTGCTGATCGCGTCCGTCTTTGTCCTGGGGCCCGTGTTGTGGACGCTGTCCACCTCGCTGCGGCCGCCGTCGGAATCCTTCCAGCTGCCGCCCGCCTTCCTGCCCCTGAATCCGGACCTGACCTCCTACGAGCAAGTGTTCAAGCAGCTCAACATCGTGGCCCTGGTAGTGAACAGTGCGTTGGTGACCGGTTTGATCGCGGTGGGGCAGATGATCACCGCCGCGCTGGCTGGCTACGCATTTGCGCACCTTAAGTTCCGGGGGCGGGGTGCGCTGTTCTCGATCGTGCTGGCCACCATGATGGTGCCCGCACAGGTCACGATCGTGCCTGTCTTCATGCTGATCCGCGGTGTTGGCCTCTCGGACACGCTTCTGGCGCTGATCATTCCGGCCATCCCGACGGCGTTCGGCACCTTCCTGATGCGCCAGTACTTCATGGGGTTGCCGGGTGAGCTCGCTGAAGCGGCCGCGATCGACGGCGCCTCGCCGTGGCGGACGTTCCGCTCCGTGTATGCGCCGTTGGCCATGCCGGGCCTGGCGATCGTGGGCATCCTGGCGTTCAACTTCCACTGGAACGAGTTCTTCAGGCCACTCATCATGACCATCTCCGAGCAGAACTTCACCCTCCCGCTGGGCTTGGTCTCCCTTCAAGGCAACCTCGGCACCGGAAGCATCTCGGTGGTCCTGGCCGGTGTTGTCCTCTCCATGATTCCCGCGCTGGTGGTGTTCATGTTCGGCCAGCGCGCGCTGCAGGACGGGCTCACCGCAGGTACGGGCAAGTAATTCTCTCGTCGTCTTTCTGAAAGGGGTTCCGTTGACGGACCTTGCACTCTCTTCCTCGCTTTCCATGGCGGCAACGCACCCGGATCCCGCCTTCCCGCGCTTCCACCCGCGCCCGGCGCAGGGTTGGATCAACGATCCCAACGGCATCAGCTACATCAATGGCCGGTACCACGTGTTCTTCCAGTACAACCCCACGTCCGCGCGGCACTCTCAGATCAACTGGGGGCATGTGAGCTCTGGTGATTTAGTGCGTTGGGAAGAACACCCCGTAGCGCTTTCGCCCCAGGCGGGCGGACCCGACTCCGCCGGATGCTGGACCGGCGTAGTGACGTTGGATGATGGAGTCCCAACCGCTTGTTATTCGGGTATCCAGGACCACGGCGGGCACTCACAGGTAGTCATAGCCCGTGGCTCCGCCGATCTTGTTTCCTGGGAGCAGGATGGGCACGTTGCTGCGTCTATGCCCGAAGATCCACTGGTAACCGCTGTGCGGGATCCCTTCATCTTCCACTTCAACGGTGCCCGCTACGCCATGCAGGGTGCAGGGCTTTCCGACGGGCGCGCCGCTTTGCTGCTGTACACAGTGGACTCCCTTGACGTCTGGGAGTACCAAGGCATCTGGCTGACCACTGCTGATCCGGTGGCTGCTGTCCACACTCCGGCCGAGATCTGGGAGTGCCCGCAGCTGGTGGAGGTACCCCTCGTTTCTGGTGGCTCCACCTGGGTCATGATGTTCTCGCTATGGCTCTCCGGGGACGATCACGAGCACGCCAATGGGGTGGGGTACCTGACCGGCTCCCTGTTCGCGGATCCTGCCACGGGGTTGCCTGTGTTTGCTCCCGTTTCGGGTGGGAAGGCGGATCTTGGCCGCGACTTCTACGCGCCGCAGATTGTGCAGCTCTCCTATGGCTCTGCTGACTCCGCGCCTGCAGCGTTGCTGTGGGGGTGGGCCAACGAAGGTCCCGGACGCGACGGTCGCCGGGGCCGTACCCAGGAAGAAATCGACGACGCCGGGTGGTCGGGTGTCCTGACGCATCCGCGCGTTTTGTCCGTGGTTGACGGGGCGCTGGCTGTCACTCCTGCGCCTGAGATTGACGCGTACCGGGGTGCTGCTGTGGCTGAGGGCGCTGTCGGCTACGGTGCCGTTGCTGTGCCTGCCTTTGCCGAGGTGCTGGTTCGCGGTGGTTCTTCCGGTTCTGGTTCCGGCTCTGTGGAGCTGGTGCTTGGTTCGGGGGCCGACGCTCAGGTGGTTTACTCGGGATCCGTGGCCGAGGGGGAGGAGTTGCGGATTTTCATCGACGCATCCCTCGTGGAGGTCTACCGTTCCGGTTCCGTCGCCACCACCCTTCGGGCCTACCCTGCTCCGGGAGAGGAATGGCAGCTCACCTTGCCCCACGGCGCGACCGCCGACGTATGGGAGTTGCGCCTTCCCGCATAGGGGGCAGGCCGGCGTCGTGCGCTGTTCTGGTGTTTGCGACGTCAGCGGCCTAGCGCGTGGGTGCGGGGCCGGTCGATTCCCGGATGACAAGGCGGCAGGGGACCATCGTTTCCACGGTGGTCCCCTTTCCTGTGGTGTTGGTTCCCTCGATGGTGTCCAGCAGCGTGGTCATCGCGGCGCGGCCGATCTCCCGCAGCGGCAATGCCATGGTGGTGAGCGCCGGGACCATGGTGTCCGCGATCCGGGTCTCATCGTCGTAGCCCATCACGGACAGGTCCCCGGGGACGCTGAGCCCAAGCCGGGCGGCCGCAAGTGTCACTCCGACGGCGAGGCGGTCGTTCGCGCACATGATGGCGGTGGGCCGATCAGCCGGGGACACGTCGTCGAGCAGTTTCATGGCGCCGCGATAGCCGGCATCAATGTCCCATCCGGCCATGACAATCCGGTCGCTCCGTAGCGGAACGTTGGCCGCTGCATGCGCATCCCGGTACCCCTGAACGCGGAGTGGCGCGGCCGGCGAGTCTTCATATCCTGCCAGCAGCGCGATGTCCCGGTGCCCCAGCTGCAAAAGGTGCTCGGTGGCTTCGCGTCCGCCGGTGACCTCATCAGGAATCACGTGGTGCAGTTGCGGTTCGGGGAGGGCGTCGTAGCAGTTGGCCAACACGGACGGAACGCGGAGCATGCCCTGCGGAACGTCGATCGGTTTCAAGCCCACTGTGACGTACATGAGCCCATCGACTTGCCGGTCCAGGAGGGTCTCAATGGCGCCGGCATCCCGGGCGCTATCCCGCTCGGTGTCCATGACAACCGTGACAAAGCCGCGGCTGCGCGCAATGTCATCCGCGCCGCCGATGATGTTGCCGTCGAACGGGCTGACCACCACTTCGTCCGACAGGATCCCGATAACCCTGGAACGCTGGTTGCGCAGGCTCAGCGCGATCGCATTGGGGGAGTAGTTCAGCTCCAACGCCGCCGCGCGGATCCGGTCCTGGCTCTCCTTGGCCACATTCCCGTCGCCGCGGCCGTTCAGAACCAAGGAGACCGCGCTCCTGGAGACACCCGCCCTCTTGGCGACGTCCAGTGCAGTGGCCTTGCGGTTCATCGGGAGAGTCCTTCCGTCTTCTGTCAGCAGTCTACCTAACGCGTGTGAGGGGACCGGGCTTTCAGTACCCTAGTTCGTAGAACACCGACTGCATGAAGGGCAGCGCTTTGGCGAACCCTGCGACGATGTAGAGGCCCCACGCTGCAACGATGACTGCAATTGGCCAGAGCCCTCTTCGTGGTGCCACCTTATGAATCACCACGGCTCGTCCAATCACGTAGGGCACACCGCCAAGAAACGACCATGCCCAATTGAAAGGCCGCACGACGCCGCGGTGGACTAGCCACCTGTAGTCGAACACAGCGAGGACCACTGTTGCGCCGTACGTGAGAATCAAGCCGATCATGATCGCGAAATAGGCTGCTGTGAAGATGTAAGTGGGATCGATGGAAAGGTATCCGCTGCTTGCGATGTAGGCGTGAACCTCTGGGTTCCAGGACAGCATCAGGGTACCCACGCCAAAGGGCAGGCATGCGAGTAGCCAGACGAACGGGTTGCCAACTGCCTGATCTGTGGGCAACAAAGGACGTGGTGTTTCCGGCGGGGGATACCAGCCGGGCGCTGCTGTCATGCGTTGACCGAGTACCCCAACTGGGAGTACATCGACTGCATGAAGTTGGACATCCAAATGCCGGCAATCACCAGGCTGATAACAATCACGGCGATGCTGGCCCACACCGGCCACAGCCCCCGTTTGGGCGCCACTTTGTTGACGATCACAGAGCGGCCGATCACGTACACGAGCGCGCTGAGGAACGCCCAAGCCCAGTGGAAGGGACGGACGACGCCGGACTTGAGCAGGCGTTGACGGTCCAGGAAAGCGAAAAGCACTGAAAGCCCGTAGGACAGGAAGCTTGCGCCCATCAGCAGGAAATAGCCGGGGGTGTATATGGAGAAGGGGTCCATGGTGGTAACGCCCTGCCGCGTGGTGATCATCCTGAACTCCGGCTGCCAAGTGAGCAGGAGCAGGACGGAGAGCAGCGGCAGCAAGGTTATTGCCCAGATGAACGGGTTGTACACCGGCGTGTCCGGGCTGAGCTCAGGACGTGGCAGCTGGACGGGCGCCTGGAACTGGGCCGGTGCCTGGAATTGGGCTGGCGCCTGGTTTGCAGTCCAGGCATGTCCGTCCCACCAGCGGACGAACCGCGGGTCCGAAGGGTCCGGGTACCAGCCGGGAGGCGTCGTGGAACCGGGCATTGATTGCGTCATATCTCCCCCACATTGAGTCGTATTCCGAGAATATCGCGATTGAGGTCTCTCGGTTGTCAGGTACCCCTCCCCAGTGTCTGTGTGGTGGTGTATGAGTGGATTATGAGCTTCTTCGACGACCTCCCCGAACCCCCTGCGCGGCCACGACAACCGCAGCCGGTGCGGCCAGGATGGTTCGGTCCGCCGACGGACGAGCTGCCGGGCATCGTGCCTGTTGGTGAGTTTCTCTACAGCAGCCCCAGGATGGTGGTGGCATTGAAGTCGGTGGAGGTTTACTCCACAGGGTGCCTGCTGGACACGGTGTGGTGTGTCCGGCGCGAAAACGAATCAGACCAGGAATGGCGCGACGTCATGGAGCAGAGCTTCAGCCGGCCGGGCCTGCCCGGCATCATGATGGGCGTGGCGTTCCCCGACGGCAGGAAGGCCGTCGCCGCGCATCCCACCCCGTCCATGTTTGAAGGTTCCGAAGACATGGTGGGCCCCGTGCTCACTCATCAAGGCGGCGGTGGTACCGGCGGAAGTGACGAGCAAGTGGATGGCTCCGCGCGGTACTGGTTGTGGCCGCTGCCCGTAGAAGGGGATGCGCAGCTGGTGGCACGC
Source organism: Arthrobacter sp. AK01 (assembly GCF_021109375.1). Lineage (NCBI taxonomy): Bacteria > Bacillati > Actinomycetota > Actinomycetes > Micrococcales > Micrococcaceae > Arthrobacter > Arthrobacter sp. AK01. The sequence continues at coordinate 50,507 of NZ_JAJOHP010000020.1, read as the reverse complement.
TGGGATGAGCTGGGAATGCCTGAAAGTTCGCTTGTCCTGGCCGGTGACCAGTTCGACGACGCCCTGGGACGGGTGCGGAACTACTGGTCGCCGTAGATTTCCACATAGCCCAATTCGCCTTCCATTGAGGCGGAGGGCCGCCGGTACAGTGGCACCATGCCTGCTCTGCCCTCCCTTGAAGAACTCCGCGACTCCGCCCACGTAGTATCGCTGCCCATGCGCGTGAAATTCCGCGGCATCATGGAGCGCGAGACGCTCCTCCTACGGGGGCCGCTGGGCTGGGGCGAGTTCTGCCCTTTCCCTGAATACGACGACGACGAAGCCTCCCGTTGGCTGGCCGCGGCCCTGGAAGCGGGCTGGCTTGGGTTTCCCCCGGCGCTGAGGGACACCATCCCGGTCAACGCCACAGTTCCTGCTGTCCCTGCCGAACGTGTACCTGACGTGTTGGCTCGCTTCGGCCGTGTGGATGCGGTCAAGATCAAGGTTGCCGAACGTGGTCAGGCCCTGGCAGACGACGTCGCCCGGGTGAATGCAGTACGTAGGGCACTTCCAGACGCTGCCCTGCGGGTGGATGCGAATGGAGGCTGGGACGTAGAGCAAGCAGTGGAGGCCCTGGGCAAGCTGTCCGCTGTTGGCCTTGAGTATGCCGAGCAGCCCGTCCCCACCATTGAGGGTCTGGCCGAGGTGCGCCGTCGCCTCGCTGCTGCGGGGACACCTGTCCTCATCGCCGCCGACGAGAGCGTTCGCAAGGAAGACGATCCCCTTCGGGTAGCCAGAGCCGGTGCCGCGGACCTCATTGTGGTCAAGGTCGCCCCACTCGGGGGAGTCCGGCGGGCCTTGGACATCGTGCACCAAGCCGGGCTGCCCGCCGTCGTCAGTTCTGCGCTGGATACCTCCGTGGGCATCAGCGCCGGGCTCGCACTGGCAGCGGCCCTACCGTCCCTTCCGTACGCCTGTGGGTTGGGAACCGTTTCGCTGTTCGCCTCTGATATCACCCTGGACCCACTGGTGTCCGACGACGGCGCCATCACGTTGCGCGAAAGCGTCGCCGATCCGGGGCTGCTTGAGCAGTACGCAGCATCTGGGGAGCGTCGGGACTGGTGGCTGGACCGTCTACGGCGGGTGCACTCAGTGCTGGAGGGAAACCAGCACGGTTTGTTCACCGATCCTTAACCAGAGAGACCTCTCAGATTCGGATTCCGCTGAAAGGCTCAACGGGAACCTGATACATCCTCTGGAAGGTCTTCCCCCATGTCTGAAACCACCGGACGCACGTTTGCGCTGCTCCCCATGCTCGGCCACACCAAGGGCAAGCGCAGCCCCGTGACGTGTGCCCTGAAGTGCGATAACGCCTGCTCGGGCGATGTCTGCAACACCAGCGCCAACGGCTACTTCCGCGACATCGCCTCAACGGCAATGTCCCGCCGCGCCGCTCTTGGCCTCGGCGCCGCCGGTGCGCTCGCCGTCGTACTCGGTGGTGCTGTAAGCGGTGCCGATACCGCGGTGGCCGACTCCGGCAACGGACTCTCCGAGGCTGCGAAGAAGGGCTTCGAGAAGTCCAAGCTCAAGTTCTCCGCGATCAAGCCGGTCGATGCCGCTGTGGACGCCTTCACCGTGCCCGAAGGCTTCGACTGGAAGCCGATCATCCGCTGGGGCGACCCCCTGTTCGCCGATTCGCCGGCCTTCGACCTCAACGCGCAGACCGCCGCAGCCCAGGCCCGACAGTTCGGCTACAACAACGACTACACGGACATCCTGCCCATCCCAGGTTCCAAGGATCGCCGTGCGGTACTGTTCACCAACCACGAGTACACCAACGAGAACATCATGTTGCCCGTGGGCTTTGACCCCGCCGAGGCACGTGCCATTGGTCGGGCCGGGCACGGCCTGGCAGTGGTTGAGCTCGAACGCAAGAACAAGAACAAGCCGTGGAACTATGTCCAGGGCGCACCCCTGAACCGACGCTTCCTCACGGACACCGTCTACGAACTGACCGGCGCCGCAGCAGGTACCAACCTGGTCAAGACCGTCGATGACCCCGCAGGCCGCTGGATCAAGGGCACGCTGGGTAACTGCTCCGGCGGCACCACCCCGTGGGGCACCATCCTCTCCGGCGAAGAGAACTTCAACGGCTACTTCGCCGCACCGGGCACGAGCGATGGCGACAAACGGTACGGCATCACGGCCAACCCCACCTCGCGTAAGTGGGAACTCGACGAGCCGCGCTTCGATACCCGCAACTCCGGCTACGCCAACGAGACCAACCGCTTCGGCTGGATCGTGGAAGTTGACCCGTTCGACCCCACCTCCACGCCCAAGAAGCACTCCGCCATGGGCCGCTTCAAGCACGAAGGCGCCAACGTCATTGTTGCCCCATCCGGCAAGGTCGTGGCTTACATGGGCGACGACGAGCGCTTCGACTACCTCTACAAGTTCGTCTCCAAGGGCAAGTACAAGGCCGGCGTCTCCAAGGAAGCCCGCAGGAACAACATGGGTCTGCTCTCCGAGGGCGACCTCTACGTTGCCAAGTTCACGGGTGATTCGCCGGTTGCCGAGATCGATGGCTCAGGAAAGCTCCCTGCCGATGGTGCCTTCGATGGCAGCGGCGAGTGGCTGCCGCTGGTTGTCGACGGAAAGTCCGCCGTTCCGGGCATGTCTGTCCCCGAAGTACTGGTCTACACCCGCCTCGCCGCCGACAAAGTTGGCCCCACCAAGATGGACCGCTGCGAAGACGTCCAGCCGAACCCGCTCACCGGCAAGGTCTACGTCGCCTGCACCAACAACTCCGACCGCGGCAAGGCCGGCAAGGAAGGCGCCACGGAGGTCAACCCGCGCACGTTGAACCGCGATGGACACATTGTGGAAATCACCGAAGGGCGCGAGCAGACGGGGACCAAGTTCAACTGGAACCTCCTGCTGGTTGCCGGCGACCCTGCCAAGAACACCTCCACCTACTTCTCCGGATTCCCCACGGACAAGGTTTCGCCGATCTCCTGCCCGGACAACGTGGCGTTCGACTCCGTGGGCAATCTTTGGATCTCCACCGATGGTGCACCGTCCAGCATCGGGTACGCCGATGGCCTCTTCAAGGTCACCCTTGAGGGTCGTGAGCGCGGCAAGGTGGAGCAGTTCCTTGCTGTACCCCGCGACGCTGAAACCTGTGGTCCGATCATCCACGACGAAGAGCGCACAGTGTTCGTCGCCGTCCAGCACCCGGGTGAAGAGGGCTCGTTCGCAGCGCAGAACTCCTTCTTCCCGGATTACGTGCCGGCCGGGGCCACTCCTGCCGCCGGTGCCGTTCGCGCCCCGCGTCCGTCGATCGTGCAGGTCTTCCGCAAGTAACGCCTGCCCCTGATCGTTGAACGAAGGCCCTCTCACCCGCGGTAACTGACGGGCGGGAGGGCCCTAGGCTTTAGGCGGTGGCCAGTGAATTCTGCTGGGCGGACCATGCTGCGTAGCTGCCGTCGAGTTCGACGACGTCGTATCCGGCCCGGCGAAGGGCGCTGGCCGCAACTGAGTTCCGAACGCCGGACTGGCAATAGCTCACGATGGTGCCTTCGGCGGGTAGTTCGTCAAGATGCCACATGACGCGGCCACCGCTGAGCTGGTGGGAACCCGGGATATGGCCGGAATTGTGCTCTGTCTTGTTACGGACATCCAGGACCATGGCAGCGTTGAAGCCGTCGAGTTCCTCCGGCTGGATGAGCTTAGGCGTGAACATTGGCAGGCCGTCGATGCTGGTGAGGAATCCGGCGATGTTGTCGATGCCGACACGTACCAAGTGATCCCACATGTCCTGGGCTGCGCCCTGGTCCGGTGCCAAGAGAACCAGCGGGTTTTTGTCCGTTTCCGGGTTGATCACCCAGGCTCCGTAACTGGCTACCGACTTGCCCGCGGGAACGTTGAGCGACCGGATTACTGTGCTGTGGTGGACCTCAGTGTGCGGGCGGGTGTCGATGAACGTGACCTTGTCCAATGCCAGGTCCTGGGACACCTCCGCGGCGTCCAGCTCCTGAAGAGGCAGGCGTGCGCCCAAGACGGCGGGCCCTTCACGGTTTTCCCGCTTCATCCGTCCGAAGTAAGCATGGGCGTCGGGTTGCCCGTCCAGGAGTTCGTCAACGAATCCTTGCTCGTCGTTCGCTGCCAGGTAGGGTCCCCACCAGGCGTACAGGCGCTCATAGCCCACGGTTGACGAGGGTATGGCCCCGAGGGCCTTGCCGCAGGCGCTGCCGGCACCGTGGGCCGGGTGGACCTGGACGTAGTCGGGAAGGGTCAGGAATTTGTCCCGGAGGCTGGCAAAGAGTTGCTTGGCGCCCTCGAAACGGGTGTCGATTCCGCCCGCGGCCTCATCGAGCAAGTCCGGTCGACCCAAGTCGCCGGAGAAAACGAAGTCCCCGGAGAGTAAGTAGCCTGGCTGGTCGCTGAACGCGCCGTCGGTGACCAGGAAGGAAAGGTGTTCAGGAGTGTGGCCCGGGGTATGCACTGCTTGGATGCTGATGTTGCCCAAGGCGATCCTGTCACCGTCATGCAACCGCTCGCCGTCGAATTCGTACTGCCATTCGGGGCCGCCCTCGCCGGAAACATATATTTTTGCTCCGGTGACGGCGGCAAGTTCACGAGTGCCGGAAAGGTAGTCGGCATGGATATGTGTCTCGGTTACGGCCACGATCTTCATGCCGTTCTTCGCGGCGAGATCCTGATAGACGGCGATGTCACGCCGGCCATCGACAACAATGGCTTCTCCCTTGGCTTGGCAGCCGATCAGGTAGCTGGCATGGGCGAGGTCTTCATCGTAAATGCGCTCGATAAGCATGGTGTGCTCTCCTTCGTGGAGTAGATGACGTAATTGAAACGAATACCCATGGGGGTATATTCCAAGGGGAGTTCGGCCAGCAGTTTTGGTGCGTACGTGCGGTGTCCACTTTGGTGAAAGTGATGTCAGGGTGCCGCTCTGCCGCGTTTTCGTTCAGGTGGTGGCAAGACCGGCCCGGATCCAGGCGATCATGCCCCCGGCCATCGTGTCCGCAGAAAAGCCGGCGCCATTGAGGGCGTCAGCGACGCGGGCTGAACGGTTGCCGCTTCGACATACGGCAATGACCGGGACTTTGTGGTCCAGTTCGGACAGGCGTGCCTGCAACTGACCCATGGGAATGTGGAGGGCTCCGGGAATCATGCCTTCGGCGACCTCAAAGTCCTCGCGGACGTCGAGGATGCAGACGGTGGAGCGCCGCTGCTCTGCTTCGGTGACAGTGATTTCGGCCATTGGATTCTCCTTCGAAAGATAGTGACAGTCGCTAACGGACAGGTTCGCCGGCGCGACGCCAGGCTGCCATGCCGCCGCGTAGCGAGTAGGCGTCATACCCTTTTGTGGCTAGCAGCCGGGCCGCCGAAGCGGACCGTACCCCTGAAGCGCACACGGCGATGACGGGCCGGGATTTCTGGATGCCGGAGGTGCTGGTCTGCAGTCGGTCCAAAGGAATATGCTTGGCCTGCGTGGCGCGGCCGGTTCGCCACTCCTGCGCTGATCGGACATCGATCAGCGTGGCGCCGGAGTCCAGGAGTTCCTTGGCCCTGGCGACGTCGATCGTTTTATAGGGCTTACCGAAGGCCTTTCTGACGGTATCCATGAGTCCCATAGTGTTCTCCTTCTTCCTTGGTTAGGCAGTTACGGCCCCGGTGGTCACCCACGCCGCGACGGCGAAGATGAGTACTGCGAACGAGATGCGGACGTATTTGTCCTTCAGGCGGCGGGCCACCCGGGCGGCGACCAGCGAGCCCAGGATGGCCGGGACGGCGAATGCCAGTGTGGTTGCCCAGTCGATGGTGTACCCGGCAGCGTGCGCGCTGAACCCTGCGGCGGAGTTGATCACGATGATGGCCAAGGACGTTCCGACAGCCTGCTTCAGGCGCAGGCCCAGAAGGATGGTCAAGGCGGGGGTGATGAGGAAGCCGCCGCCAACCCCCAGCAGTCCGGTCAGAAATCCCACCAGCAGCCCTACCCCCACTGCCTTTGGAGCGCAGGATCGGAAGGCCCTGTTGGGGCCCGTGCTGCAGGATCCATCGGACTCGCGGGGCTTGGCGAGCATTCGGATCCCTGCGGCCACCATGATCACCGCAAATGCCAGCATCAGGATGTTTGGATCCAGCAGTCGGCCTACGGCTGCACCACCCCAGGCTGCCGGGATGCCTGCAAGACCGATCAACGCGACGACCGGCCAGTTCAGGCCGTCCCGGACCCTCGGAAGTAGTGCCGCCAAAGACGATACTCCTACCACCAACAGGGACGTCGGGATGGCCTGGGTAGGACTCATGCCCACGCCGTAGACAAGGGCGGGGACGGCGATGATTGACCCACCGCCACCCACCACTCCCAGGACGATCCCGACAATGAGTCCCAGGGCCAGGGCCGGGATCATGCCGCAATGCCCGCTTCTGGTGCCGGAAGCTGGAGGATGGCGCTTTCGCGGGTGGGCTCCTTGGCGGCCTTGTTCCACGGCATGGCTGAGAGGACTTTCCCCATTGCGCAGGTGTTGGTGGCGGCCGAGAAGGTCAGCCCTGTGCCGATGGCCCCGGCTAGCACGCGGATTTTGGGTGAGATGAACTTGCCGCCCACCATGCCCAGCACCACCAAGGAGCCGGCAGCGAGGCGGACCTGGCGCTCCAGGTCCCAGCGGTCCTTGCCCCTCACAACGTCGCCACCGGCGGCGACGAACCCGGGGACCCCTCCGGTCAGAACGTACGCACCTTCAATGCCAGACGCGCCGAGCCGCTGACGGGCCTGCTCGGCGCGTGCGCCTGACTGGCACACCAGAACCACGCGGGAGCCCAGTCTGGCAGCCAGTTCATCGGTATGTTCCGAAAGCAAAGGCAGGGGCACGTTATAGGACCCGCGGATGTGCATGGATTCGAACTCGGCAGCTGAGCGCACATCGATCACCATCAGATCGCGGTGTTCGGCAATCCAGTTGTGCAGTGTTTCCGGGGCGAGCGTGGTGATGGCGGATGCCTTGGTGGGCGACGTCATGGAGAGCCTCTCGAATAGGCGGTAGCGGATACCCCGCCGAGTATTCCAGATACCCCGGGGGGTAGTCAAACACCCCAGGGGGTATATAGTAGTGGGAGATTCCCGACACCTTGGAGAAGCTCATGGAACTCAACCCGGCAGAACTCACACCCGTTATCAACCGGCTCAAGCGCGCCCAAGGCCAGCTCGCGGCCGTCACGCGAATGCTTGAAGAAGGGCGGGACTGCAAGGATGTGGTCACCCAGCTTGCAGCGGTGTCGAAAGCTCTCGATCGCGCCGGGTTCGCCATCATCGCCACTGGCCTTGAGCAGTGCATCACCCAAAAAGACGAAACGATGGATCGAAAAGAACTGGAAAAGCTCTTCCTCTCGCTCGCCTGATTGGGGTGTGATGAGCGTCCACACGCGCCAATAGACTGGACGGGTGACTTCCCAGGACTCTCTGACATCCATCGCCGCCGCCCGGATCGCCGTGACGGCACTGCTGGACGGCGGGGTGCGGCACGTGGTGGTGGCCCCTGGTTCACGGTCGGCGCCCCTGGCCTACGCCCTCGCGGAAGCAGAAGCTGCCGGCCGCGTCCGGCTGCACGTCCGCATTGACGAACGCGATGCCGGGTTCACAGCCCTGGGCCTGGCACTTTCCACCGAGGCGCCGGTGGCTGTGGTAACCACTTCAGGCACGGCGGTTGGCAACCTTCTTCCGTCCGTCATGGAGGCCAACCACTCAGCAGTGCCTTTGGTGGTCATTTCCGCGGACCGGCCGGAGGAACTCCACGGAACCGGGGCCAACCAGACAACCATCCAGCTGGACCTCTTCGGCGACCACGTACGATTCGCCGTCGACATCCCTGCCGGTGACCATCCGCAGAAGGCTGTTGCCACCGCGTTGTATGCCGCCACCGGCGCACTTGAAGACACCCCGCCCGGCCCTGTCCAAGTGAACCTCGCGTTCCGCGATCCGCTGGTTCCCGCGGCCGGCGACGCCCTGCCCGAAACCACCGGACACGGAGTGTTCCATTACGACGCCGGCCCCCAGGTTTTGGATCTCCCGGCAGCATCCAGCGAACTCGCCGAGCGACGCACCGTGGTCCTCGCAGGCCACGACGCAGGCCCTGTGGCTGAAGCATTCGCGCGGGCCCACGGCCTTCCGTTGCTCGCGGAACCGTCCTCCAACGCACGTTTCGGGCCTAACGCAGTTGGGCCGTACCGGGTGTTGTTGGAGCACTTCGGCCCCGAGTCGCCCGCTCCGATCGAAAGGGTGGTCCTTTTTGGCCGGGCAACCCTGTCCCGTCCCGTGGCATCCTTGCTGGCCCGCGAGTCCGTAAGCACAGCCATCTACCAGCCTGTTCCAGTCGCTTGGTATGAGGCGGGCCGACGCCGCGAAACACCCATCGAAACCCTCCCCGAATTGGCCGATTTCGCTGGCCGGGGATCTGCGGAATGGCTGGATTCCTGGCTCCTCGCAGGCGCAGCAGCCCAACACAGCCTTGACGGAGTGCTCGCGGGGGAGACCCTCGCCAACGGTCCCTCCGTTGGTGCAACCGTTTGGGAACACTCCCGCGGTCAGCTGGTCCTCGGCTCCTCCAACGGCATCCGCGACGTCGACCTCGCTGGTCAACCCCACACCGAACCCATCGCTACCGTGCACGCAAACCGCGGCCTCGCCGGAATCGACGGCACCATCGCCACAGCCACCGGCATCGCCCTGGGCAGCGGACGCGAAACCACGGTTCTCCTGGGCGATGTCACCTTCCTCCACGACGCTGGGGGGTTGCTTCTCGGCCACGGTGAACCTGTGCCGGACCTGCGCATCGTGGTCCTCAACGACGCCGGCGGTGCCATCTTCAGCCTGCTCGAGCACGGCGCCGTCGAGGACTCAGGCGCCTACGGCACCGCCGTCGAACGCCTCTTCGGTACCCCGCACTCAGTGGACATTGCGGCACTCGCGGCCGCGTACGGCGTCGGACATCAAGCGGTAAGTACGACGGCGGAACTCGCCGACGCACTCAAGCTGCCGCTCAAGGGGCGCACTATCGTGGAGGTGCGCGTCGACCGGGCAGGCCTGCGGGTGCTCCATGCTCGGATCAAGGAAGCCATCAACGCTGCGGTGGGCCAGGTCCTCACGGCGGGCTAAGCCCAGGCTCGCCGGTGACACAGAACCGGGAGGGCGACACCCACCTATGGGTGTCGCCCTCCCGGTTCCGTGGCGCTAGCGAATCTGCGTGGCGTCAGGCTTCCTCGACACCAATGTGCGTCGGGTCCAGGACACGGCGCAGGAATTCCTTGGTTCGTGGCTGGGTGGGTGCACTGATGACGTTCTCCGCCGGCCCTTCTTCCACCACGACACCGGCGTCCATGAAGACCACGCGGTCGGCGACTTCACGGGCGAAGCCCATCTCGTGCGTGACCACCAGCATGGTCATGCCTTCCTGGGCCAGCTTGCGCATGACGGCAAGGACGTCGCCCACGGTCTCAGGGTCCAAAGCTGACGTGGGCTCATCGAAAAGCATGAGCTGCGGGTCCATGGACAGGGCACGGGCAATAGCCACGCGCTGCTGCTGGCCACCGGAGAGCTGGTCCGGGAATCGGTCGGCGAGGTGTCCCAAGCCAACGCGCTCCAGGTTGTGGCGGGCCACGCCGGCTGCCTCGGACTTGGAGCGCTTGAGGACCTTCATCTGCGAAATGGTGCAGTTATCCAACACGCTCAGGTGCGGGAACAGGTTGAAGTGCTGGAACACCATTCCAACGCTCTGGCGCATTTTGTTGAGGTCCACGTCAGGGTCTGTGGCCTCGAACTTGCCCACGTTGATGGTGCCCGCATTGGGCTGCTCCAGCAGATTGACGCAGCGCAGGAGGGTGGACTTGCCGGAGCCCGAGGGCCCGATCAGGCAAACTACCTGGCCCGGTTCAACGGTCAGCGAGATACCTTTGAGGACCTCGTTGCTGCCGTAGGACTTGCGCAAATCCTTGATGTCGACGCCCGCAGCGCGAACGCTGGACGTGCTCCCAGTGGAGTTATTCATGACTGTCCTGCCTATCGCTTCGTCCGCGCGGAGCGGCTTTCGAACTTCCGTGCCAGGAGGCTCAAGGGGATGGTGATGACCAGGTAGAAAGCGCCGGCCACGAGAAGCGGCGTCAGGCCGGCTCCGAGGCTGGAGATGCCGTCACGGCCGAACTTGGTGAGCTCGTACTGGGACGCGGTGAGGCCCAAGACGTAGATCAGTGAGGAGTCCTTGGTGAGCAGGATGATCTCGTTGGTCAGCGGCGGAAGGACGATCTTGAAAGCCTGGGGGATGACGATGGAAACCATGGCCCGCCACTGCGGCATGCCCAGTGAACGGGCGGCTTCCATCTGGCCCTTGGGCACAGCCTGGAGGCCTGCGCGGAGGGTTTCAGCGATGTAGGCCGAGGCCACCATGCCCAGCGAAACCATGACCACGATGTTGACGTCCCACTGGACACCAAATGCGAGCGGAACGCCGTAGCCGAAGGCGATGAAGACCAACAGTGCAGGAACGCCGCGGAAGAACTCGATGTAGCCCGTGGCCAGCCACCGGTACAGAGGGAAGGTGGAGAGCTTCATCAGGGCAAGCAGGAGGCCGCCGGACAAGCCCACCACGAAGGCCAGCGCCGTGTAGATGAGTGTGTTCTTGAGGCCCACAAGGAAGATGTCCGGGAACATCGGGCCGATCTTGGCGAAGTTGAAGACGCTGTTGCCAACCGTCTTCCAGTCCACGGCAAGGATCACTGCGGCCACGGCCACAACAAAGATTCCGGCCTGGACGTACAAACTGACTTTGGCTCGTTGACGTGCAGTCATTGCCATGGTGTTCTCACATTCATGTTGCGCAGGTGGGGCCCCGAAACAACGTATCGTTTCGGGGCCCGCCTGCGTGGATCTCGGGAGCCGGGGCTCGGACTACTTGGTGGCTTCGCCGAACCAGGTGGTCTCGAACTTCTTCAGTGAACCGTCGTCGGTGATGCGCTTCAGTGTGGCGTTCACGGCATCCGCCATGGCGGTGTTGCCCTTCTTGATGGAGATGCCCAGCTTCTCGCCCGTTGCGTAGTCTTCGACACGCTTCAGGTTGGAGTCGTCCTTGATGGCGTAGCCCAGGACGGACTGGTTGCCGACTGCGGCGTCGATGGTGCCGGCCTTGAGGGCCTGGACCAGGAGGCCGGAGTCCTCGAACTGCTGGGCGTCGATTCCCTTGTCCTTGGCGTACTGGGCGCCGGTGGTGGCCTGCTGGACGCCCACCTTCTTGCCCTTGGCACCATCAAGGTTGCTGATGCCGGAGGACGAGGTGGCCACGAGGGTCAGGTCGTCATCCAGGTAAGGGGTGGAGAAGTCCATGACGCTCTTGCGGACGTCCGTGATGGAGATCGAGGAGATGGAAACGTCGCAGCCGGTCAGGGCGGTGCCGGTCTCGATGGCTTCGAAGGAGCTGTCCACCACGTTGAGTTCTGCCTTGGCGTCCTTGGCGATCTCAGCGGCGATGTCCATGTCGAAGCCGACAATCTTGCCGTCCTTCTGGAATTCGAAGGGCTCGTAGGGAACGTCCGAGCACACCGTGAGCTTGCCGGCATTGATGAGCTTGAGGCCCGAGGCATCCGTAGCCGCAGGGGTGGACGAGCCGCCACAAGCGGTGAGGGCCAGTGCGCCGGCTGCGAGCACGGCGGCAATCTTGGTGCCGGACAGAACCGAACGGGAGATCTGCATGTTGTTTACCTTTTGTTGCGGTGGATGCTGAACTGAGTCGGTTTTAGTGTAGCGCCGAACGTGAGATGTGCATCACAGGAAACGAAGTTTCACTATTGGATAACAAGTTTACCCACTTATCAACCACCCCAGCAGAAGGTCTGTCTGGGATCCCGGATTCAGCGGCGGATGCCCAGCGCCTCAAGCATCGGCCTGAACTTGGCCCACGTCTCGGCCAGTTCGGCCTCCGGCTGCGAGCCCTCCACAATGCCGCAGCCCGCGAAAAGGCGCACCGTGTTGGCGTCTTCGATGACCGCGCCACGGAGCGCGATACCCCATTCGCCGTTGCCGGCGGCGTCGAGCCAACCGACGGGTCCGGCGTACGGTCCGCGGTCCAAATGCTCGAGTTTCCGGATCAACGCTCCGGCCACCAGCGTCGGGGTTCCGCACACTGCAGCCGTGGGGTGCAGAGCGTTAATAAGAGCCAGGCAGGTGGGCACGTGTCCCTCAATGTCCGCCAACTCCGCCTTCACGTCCGAGGCCAGATGCCACACGTTGGGCAGCTCAAGAATGAACGGCTCGCTGTGGGAATTCATCGCCTCGGAGAAGGGCGCCAGCTGCCGTGTCAACGAATCTATGGCGATCTCGTGCTCGTGCCGCTGCTTCTCGGATCCAGCCAGGACGCGTTCGGCGTACGCCATGGGGGAGCCGTCCAAGCCATCGGCGTCGCGGCGGTCCAAGGTACCGGCCAGCACGCGGGCTTGTGCAGTGCGGCCCTCCACCTGGATCAGCATCTCGGGCGTCGCACCGACCAGTCCGTCCACGCCGTACGTCCAGCATTCGCGGTACCTTGCGGCCAGCTGGCGAAGTACCTCCGCAGCGTTGACGCCGTCCGGAAGGGTCGCGACGACGTCGCGCGCCAACACGAGTTTCTCCAGTTTCCCGGCGCGGATCTCGTCGACACCATTGGAAACGGCCTGCATCCACGCGGACTCGCTAAGGGAACCGTGGCTGAGGTGACCGCTCGAACCGTCCGCGGCAACAGCCTCAGGTGAGGGGGCGACGTCGGATCCTCCCGCCGCTGAATCCTCGCCGTTCGGTTCCGGCTCAGTCAGCCAGCGAGTCACGGAGGCGAGGACGCCGGCCTCGGTGAGGGGACCGTCGTCGAACGTTAGCTGGGTAGCCCAGGCACGGCCATCGCGGATGCCAACCACCAGTTCGGGGAGGATCAAACGTGAGACATGCGGGGACGTTTTGGAGAAAGCGAACGAGCCAAAAGCGACGGGACCGGTGCCCGGAAGGTCTACGTGGTCCGTGATTTCGGCCTCAAGAATGAGGTGCCGCCACCAGATATCGGCCTCAAGGAAACGCTCCGGGCCGGTGGCATTGAAGCGGGTCAGTTCGCCGTAGCCAACCAGGCCGGCCTCGCGGCGGGACCAGCACAGGACGTCGTCCCGCACCAGAAACGACGGCAGCCCCCCGGAGGATGAGTCAACATCGAGGGGGACTGTCAAGGTGCGGAGCGTGCTCGTCATGATGGAACAACAGTACTCCCGCGCGTAACCAGAATCTGAGCCGACTTCTACAGCGCAGCAAAGTCGGTTGAATGTCTGAGACAATTACAGGGTGAACCGAGCATCCTTGGAAAAGCGTCCGGACGAAGTTGCGACGATGTTTGATGATGTCGCCCCAAAATACGACGTCGTCAATGATGTCCTGTCCATGGGGCAGACCCGGCGTTGGCGCCGGATCGTGGTTGATGCCATGGACGTGAAGGTGGGCCAGAAGGTCCTGGACCTGGCAGCCGGAACGGGAACCTCCAGCGAACCCTATGCAGACGCTGGCGTGGACGTCGTGGCCTGCGACTTCTCATTGGGCATGCTCAAAGTTGGCAAGCGACGCCGCCCGGACATTGATTTCATTGCCGGTGACGCCACCAACCTGCCGTTTGCTGACAACAGCTTCGACGCATCCACCATCTCCTTCGGACTCCGCAACGTAGTGGAGCCCCGCAAGGCCCTCGAGGAGATGCTGCGCGTCACCAAGCCCGGCGGCCGCCTGGTCATCGCCGAGTTCTCCCACCCCGTGGTTCCGCTGTGGCGCAACCTCTACACCGAGTACTTGATGCGTGCACTGCCGGCCATCGCCACCAAGGTGTCCTCCAACCCGGATGCCTACGTGTACCTCGCCGAGTCCATCCGCGCCTGGCCGGACCAGGACCACTTGGCCCAGTGGCTCAGTGACGCTGGCTGGACGGACATCACTTACCGCAACCTCAGCGGCGGCATCGTCGCCGTCCACCGTGCACAGAAGCCCGCCGAGCACCGCGAAAGTGTCCCCGTAGCCAAGCTTCGCCGCCAGATCAAGCCGCGCCACCAGGCCGGCTGACTTCGTACTGCCTGCTGATTTAGGACGACGTGAAAGTACTGATAGTTGGCGCGGGCCCTGCCGGGTCCACCGCCGCGTATTACCTCGCCCAGGCGGGCATCGACGTCACGGTGCTGGAAAAGACCTCCTTTCCGCGTGAAAAGGTGTGCGGCGACGGCCTGACTCCCCGCGCTGTCCGCGAAATCCAGAAGCTCGGACTGCCGCACGCTGTTGAGGAAGGATGGCGCCGGAACAAGGGGCTGCGCCTGATTGCCGGTGGGCGCACCATCGAGCTGCCCTGGCCCGAGGTCTCCGACTTTCCCACCTACGGCCTGATCCGCACCCGTCTCGGGTTCGACGAAGACTTGGCCAGGCACGCCCAAGCCGCCGGCGCCGTCGTGCTGGAACGCCACAGCGTCACCTCGGCTTTGACCGCCGACGACGGTCGCGTCATCGGCGCGCGGGCGTCAATTCTCGACGACTCCGGACGCAAGACGGGCGAAACGCGCGACTTCCATGCCGACGTCGTACTAGCCGCCGATGGAAACTCGACGCGAACCGCCGTGTCGCTGGGCATGCACAAGCGCGACGACCGTCCGCTGGGTGTCGCTGTGCGCACTTATTTCACCTCGCCGCGGCACGAAGACGACTGGATGGAAGGCTGGCTGGAACTTCCCGGCAAGTCAGGCAAACCGCTTCCCGGCTACGGCTGGGTATTCGGTGTCGGCGATGGCACCTCCAACGTTGGCCTCGGCATCCTGAATTCGTCCAAGGAATTCGGCAAGCTCGACTACAAGCAGGTCCTTCGCGAATGGACGGCCGGCATGCCTCCTGAGTGGGGCTTTACCCCTGAGAACCAGGTGGGGGAGATCCGTGGCGCCGCACTGCCCATGGGCTTCAACCGCACGCCGCACTACTCACCCGGCCTGCTCCTGCTGGGCGACGCCGGTGGAATGGTGTCTCCGTTCAACGGCGAGGGCATCTCCTACGCGATGGAATCAGCCCGGTTCGCCGCAGAGTTCTTGATTGACGGCGCCGCGCGTTCGCGCTCAGCAGGCTGGACCGCCGACGACGCCGATGCCCACCTTTCGCGGTACGCGGACTACGTGCGGGACCAGTGGGGATCGCATTTCACGCTGGGACGTGCGTTTGCTGCGTTGATTGGCAAGCCTGCCGTGATGAAACTGGCGTTGCGCACGGGCATGCCCATTCCAGTGCTGATGCGTTTTGTGGTCCGCATGCTCGCCAACCTCACCGACCCTGCCGCGAAGGGCTTCGAAGACCGCGTGATCCGCGTCCTCGAGATGCTGGTTCCGGCCACGTCCAACACTTCCGCTGCCCGCGCCCTTACGCCGGCAGGCACCGACACCGCGGTTTCCGCAACAACTAGTTAGGGTTATTCCGTGACGAACTCTGCCGAACACAGCTGGACGCATGCCGGGCACGGCCTGCCGGACACCGTTGAGCCTGCTCCCAACACCACCGCGATTGCCACGGGACTCCAGTTGCCCGCCGGTTTTGCCGCCATCGCCGGCGACGCCGAGCTCGGCCCCGCCATCACCACCAACCTTGCCCGGGTTGAGAAGAAGCTCCGCGAAGCCATCTCCAACTCGGACCCCCTGGCTGACGCGACGTCGCGTCACCTGGTGGAAGCCGGTGGCAAGCGCATCCGTCCGCTCCTCACTCTGCTGTGTGCGCACCTCGGTGATGCTTCACGCCCCGAGGTTGTCCAGGCGGCCGTGGTTGTTGAACTCACGCACCTCGCCACGCTGTACCACGACGACGTGATGGACTCTGCTCCCTTCCGCCGCGGTGCACCCACGGCACATGAAGTATGGGGCAACTCCGTGGCCATCCTCACCGGTGACCTCATCTTCGCCCGAGCATCCATCTTGGTCTCCGAGCTCGGCTCCCGAGCCTTGGGCATCCAGGCCCGGACCTTCGAACGCCTGTGCCTTGGCCAGCTCCACGAAACCGTGGGACCGCGCGAAGACGAAGATCCCGTGGAGCACTACCTGTCCGTCATCGCTGACAAGACCGGCTCCCTGGTTGCGGCGTCCGGGCAACTCGGCGCGATCTTCGCAGGCGCAGACGAAGCCTACGAGGACCTGCTGGTTGAGTACGGCGAGAAGGTGGGCGTTGCCTTCCAGCTTGCCGACGACGTCATCGATGTCACTGGTGTGAAGGTCAAGTCCGGCAAATCCCCGGGCACCGACCTTCGCGAAGGCGTGCCCACGCTGCCCGTGTTGCTGCTGCGCCGCGATGCTGCCGCCGGGGATGCCTCTGCTGCTGCGCTCCTGGAATTGATCGACGGTGACCTGTCCTCCGACTCGGCCCTGGCCGAGGCCGTAGCCGGCCTGCGCGAGCATCCCGTCACCAACGAGTCGTGGAAGATCGCCCGCCAGTGGTCCGCCGAGGCCGTCGCTGCCCTGGCCCCGCTGCCCGAGGGCGTTGTGAAGGCATCGCTGACCAACTTCGCGCATGCAGTGGTGGACCGCAGCAGCTAATTTTTTTCCTTTGCTTTCGCAGGCGTCCGGTCTCATGTAGGCCGGACGCCTGTTTTTTGTTGTCCGGATTTCGGATGCAGGCCCGTCGTCGTCGTGAAACCTGTACCGTCACCACCTACTTTGAGTGTTCGAGCGTGGCGACTCGCCTGTGGTTACGGCGTGTTGGGCTGCTGGTGGAATCAAAGTGGGTGGTGGACGTACGCGGCCAAACTTGAGGTTCCGGAAAAACGGAATGGCCCCGGCTCGTTGCAACGTTACGAGTCATACGCTGCACCGAACCGGGACCACAATCTCCGTTCGCATCAGAACCACCGGAGGCATTTAGTGGATCCGTGAAAAGTTTATGACAACTCTGTCATATATGCAACTTTTTGGGTCAACGATTTTTTCCTCTATGCCGTGCGATTTACAGCGAAGCGCCGAACCTCCATCACCTACTTTGGATCACGGAGCGGGGGGACTCGCCGTACAGGGGGTGTGTCGCTACATTGCAGGCCCGCAAACTAGGTGGTGGAGGTACCCGTAGTTGTCCACATAGGGAACTTCCCGGCAGCCGCGGGGTCCTCGCCGAACCCAGCATGGCTGCATGGATATCAACGAATTCCTCCGCAGCCGGCACGGAGCAGCCAGAACGGAAACCCTCAGGAAGGCCGGCTTTACTCAGCGGGCACTGGCGAAGGCTGTCAGTGACGGGACAGCTGCTCGCTTACACCGTGGCGTCTATACCTCGGGCGACGCCGATCCCGACGTCGTTGCCGCCTTCCGGGCCGATGGCGTACTTACCTGTATCTCGGCCGCCCGGTTCTATGGTCTGTGGACTCTTGAGAGTGCAGAGGAACTCCATTTGAGCTGCAGCACCGGCCTGGCGAGGCGCCGTGTTGCGCACCACGGGGCCCGCCAGCACCCCGACCATCCGTACCTGCCGGTTGCCGGGGTGGCCGATGTCCTGATCCACGCGCTCCGATGTTTGCCTGAATTGGATGCACTCGTCTTGGTGCAGAGTGCGGTCAGCCTGGCGCTCCTCTCGACGGACTTCCTGAAGTCAAGGCTTCCGGGCAACAGGAACGGCCGGGTTCGCGCAACCTTGGATGCGGTTCTGCCCCGGTCCGACTCCCTGTTGGAGGTGTTGGCGCACACCCACTTCACCAGGGCTGGACTTGGGGTCCAGATGCACGCGGACGTCCCGGAAGTAGGTGAAGTGGACTGTCTGGTCAACGAATGCCTGATCGTTGAACTCGACGGCGGCACACACCTTGAGGGAAAACAGGTCAAGAAGGACCAATACAGGAACAACGCAGCCATGCGGATGGGGCTATTGAGCCTTCGCTACTACTACGCGGATGTCGTTCATCACCCGGAGAGGATGGTTGCCGAGGTCAAGGCAGTCCTGCGCAACAGGGAAGTTGGCCGCTACGCACCGGCACGGTACGCACCTGGGTGGGTTCCGCCGTCGTCGTGAGTTTGCGTCTCCCATGTACCGCCATCACCCACTTTGACGGCAATTCTCCAGCGACACACCACCTGAACGGCGTGTCAGGGCGTTTTCGACATCAAAGTGGGTGCTGGAGGCACACGGGTCACAACAAAATAGCCCCTTTCCCGACCAGGAAGTCAGGAAAGGGGCTGTTTTTTGCGGAAACTTAGTCTTCGTCGTTGAATGCCCATTCGAACATGTCGAACGCGAATTCGGAGAAGGTGCCCTCTTCGCTCTTCCACTGGCCGCGGGCGTTGTTGCGGCGCCAGACGATGGGGTCCGGGATGCCGAGATCGGCAGTGCGGAAGCCCCAGGTGAACTGTTCCTCTTCGTCTTCGAGGAACATGAGGAAACCTTCGTCATCGACCTCGAGTTCCTCGGGGTCCCAGAAGTAGTGGTATGCCTCCATGAGGTCCTCACAACCGCCGATTGCCAGGTAGAACTCGCGCAGAACCAGCGGGATGGTGAAGGAGTGATCGGCGAGGGCGTCATCCAGTTCGTCAGGCGTGAGGCCGTCTTCTTCCTGCCATTCATCCTCGAGATACTTTGGGACCAGCGCACGGAACTTCTCGAGGAACATGTCAGTCATGCTCTTATCCTAGCTAATCCCGGACGCCTGAAATTGCGCCTGTTCCACTGCCGGGGCGGTGCCATCCACGGACGGCCAACGGCACGTGCCAGCTGCGTCGCCACGCGATGACGCGGAAAGCGAAAACAACAGCTGCCACGATGCAGGCAGAGAGACCGCTGAAGATGCCCAGATGCCACAACAACGTGGTGAGTCCAGCCCCCACAAAGGCCGGCAAGGCATAGAGGTCGCGGGCATTGAACAGGGTAGGGATTTCATTGGCTGTGATGTCGCGGAGGAGCCCGCCGCCCACAGCGGTCGTGACACCCAGCAGGATTGCGGCCACCGGGTTCATTCCGGCACCCAGCGCCTTCAACGTCCCCGTGATGCAGAACAGAGCCAGCCCGCCGGCGTCGAACAGCGTGAGCAGGGATGTGAAGCGCTGGACCGAAGAAAACAGGAAGTAGACCAGCATCGCAGCCAGCAGCGGGGGAGCAAGATACGCAGGGTTTGTGAAGGCGATCGGGGGACCGGCGTTGATGACGATGTCACGGATCACGCCGCCACCCAGGGCGACGATGGAGCCGAGGAGCACTGAGCCTACGATGTCGAATTGTTTGCGGGCGGCCAACAGGGACCCGGAGACCGCGAAGAAGAACACGCCTACCAGGTCAAGCCAGAGAAGGACGATGTCGATGGAAATCAAGTGGACGGGTTCTTTCTGGGTACGGCTCTCAACAGATGCTGGCTCAACGTTACGCTAGCTCCCATGAACAGCCCCGTTTTGATCGCGTGCGCCCACGGAACCCGCAACGCCGAAGGCCAGGCAGCCATCCGCCGGGTCATGGCTGAAATCGAAGCCCTCCGTCCCGGATTGCAGGTTCTGGAGGCATACGTTGACGTGCAGGAACCCGAGTTGTCCGGTGTGGTGGAAAACATGCCCGGGGGGACTGCCGCCGTCGTCGTACCGCTTTTGCTGTCCACTGGCTTCCACGTCAAGGTGGACGTGCCCAAGGCGATCAAGAGCCGGCCCGAAGTTGTGGCTGCCCGGCCGCTCGGCCCCGATGCGCGGCTTGCCGAGCTGCTCGCCACCCATCTGCGCGCCGCTGGACTGAATGACGACGACGGCGTGCTGCTGGCTGCCGCGGGATCGTCCCTCCCTGACGGCTCCGTGGACTCGGAAGAGCAAGCGCGATTGCTCGCCGAGCTGCTGCCGAACAAGGTGCGGGTGGCCTATGGCGCCAGCGCCCAGCCAACAGTGCCCGACGGCGTCGCCTCCTTGCGTGCGGAACTCGCCTCTGATGGTGGGACAGGAAGGGTCTTCATCTCCTCCTACCTGCTGGCTACCGGTTACTTCCACGACCAGCTGGCCAAGGCCGGAGCAGACATTGTTACGGCACCCCTGCTGCCGTCGCAGGTGCTCGCTGAGATCGCCTTGGAACGCTACGACGCCGTAGTTGGCAACCCTTCCTGACGCGCAAGCAAGGGGTGGCTAAACCCGGCGGGAACCTGCATAAGTAGCGTCCTTGAACAAGGTCCGGAACCCCTTCGTGACGAAATGTTTCCCTAGGTGACTTAGCGTTTCCGGACCTTTGCTGGCGAAAACTGGCCAGACCTACAGTCGAGATATGACAGATACAGCTGTAGCCGGTGCGTCCGCGGACACCGCAGTTCCCTCGCGCCCAGCACGCACCCGCCCTGCCGCCAAGCCACACGGCCAGTGGAAGGTTGACGGCACCGCGCCCCTGAACGCCAACGAAACCTGGAAGCAGGAAGACAGCGGACTCAACGTCCGTGAGCGGATTGAGTCTGTCTACTCCAAAGAAGGCTTCGACTCGATCGACGGCACGGACCTTCACGGCCGCTTCCGCTGGTGGGGCCTCTACACCCAGCGCAAGCCCGGGATCGACGGCGGCAAGACGGCAACCCTTGAACCGCACGAGCTCGAGGACAAGTACTTCATGCTGCGCGTGCGTATCGACGGCGGTGCGCTCACCACTGAGCAGTTGCGCGTCATTGGCCAGATCTCCGTGGACTTCGCCCGCGGCTCGGCCGACCTCACGGACCGCCAGAACATTCAGTTGCACTGGATCCGCGTTGAGGATGTGCCGGAGATCTGGCGCCGCCTTGAAGGCATCGGTCTGTCCACCACAGAGGCCTGCGGCGACGTTCCCCGCGTTATTCTTGGCTCCCCGGTTGCGGGCATCGCCAAGGACGAGATCATCGATCCCACGCCACTGATCCACGAGCTCGCCGAGCGTTTCATCGGTGACCCCGAGCTGGCTAACCTGCCGCGCAAATACAAGACCGCCATCACGGGCCACCCGTCCCAGGACGTGGTGCACGAGATCAACGACTTCGCCCTGGTAGGCGTGGTCCACCCCGAGCACGGTGCCGGTTACGACCTCTGGGTTGGCGGCGGCCTGTCCACCAACCCGCGCCTGGCCGAACGCCTCGGTGTGTTCGTCTCCGCCGATGTTGCAGCTGAAGTATGGCTTGGCGTCACCAGCATCTTCCGCGATTACGGTTACCGCCGCATGCGCACCAAGGCCCGCCTGAAGTTCCTCATGAACGACTGGGGTCCGGCGAAGTTCCGCCAGATCCTTGAAGACGAATACCTCGGCTTCAAGCTTCCGGACGGCCCTGCCGCTCCGAAGCCCACGGCTCCCGGAGACCACATCGGCGTCCACGAGCAGAAGGACGGCAAGTTCTTCATCGGTGTGACCCCGACTGTGGGCCGGACCTCCGGCGAGGCACTTGTCACGCTGGCGGACACCTTGGAGAAGCATGGCAGCTACCGCCTGCGCACTACGCCGCACCAGAAGCTGGTCATCCTTGACGTTGCGAAGGAACAGGTTGAGCCCCTGATCGCTGAACTGGACACGTTGGGCCTCTCCGCCCGTCCGTCCGTGTTCCGCCGCGGCACCATTGCCTGCACGGGCATCGAGTTCTGCAAGCTGGCCATCGTGGAAACCAAGGTCACAGCCGCAACGGCCATCGCTGAACTCGAACGCCGCCTGGCCGACCTCGTGGAGACCAAGCAGCTGCCCTCGGCACTGTCCCTCCACATCAACGGCTGCCCGAACTCCTGCGCTCGTATCCAGACGGCCGATATCGGCCTGAAGGGCATGATGCTGCCAACGCCCGACGGCGACCCCACCCCGGGTTTCCAGGTCCACTTGGGTGGCGGGCTGGCGAACGACGAGCGCGAGGAAGCCGGTTTGGGACGTACCGTCCGTGGCCTGAAGGTCACGGTGGAAGACCTGCCCGATTACGTGGAGCGCGTGGTCCGTAAGTTCGTCGCCGTTGGCGCCGAGGGCCAGACCTTCGCAGAGTGGGCACACTCCGCAGACGAAGGAGATCTCCAATGACAGATCCCGTCACTATTACCAACCTCGCCAGTGCAGCAGCCCGGCCGGCGCTGCGTTCCCACGAAGAGCTCAAGGCCCTGGCTGAAGCCGGAGCCGCTGAACTCGGCTGGAACGCCCCTGCCCGGGACGTCATCGCCTGGGTGGCCCGCAACTTCGAACTGCCCACAGTGACGGTGGCCTGCTCCATGGCCGACGCCGTCCTGCCGGCCTTGGTCGCTGACCAGCTTCCCGGCGTCGACGTCTTGTTCCTGGAGACCGGCTACCACTTCAAGGAAACGTACGAGACCCGCGACGAAGTCGCAGCAAACCTCCGCGTCAACGTGGTGGACGTTCTTCCGGAAAGCACCGTGGAGCAGCAGGACCGCCTGCTTGGCAAGGACCTGTTCGCCCGCGACCCCGCCCAGTGCTGCGCGCTGCGCAAAGTCCAGCCCCTGCGCCGTTCGCTGGCCGGTTATGAAGTGTGGTTCACCGGGGTCCGACGTGACGAGGGACCTACACGAACCAACACGCCGGTGGTCACCTGGGATGAGGGTTTCGGCCTGGTCAAGGTGAACCCGATGGTCGATTGGACCTTCGATCAGCTGATCGAGTACTCCGAGGACAACATCCTTCCGGTCAACCCCCTCTTGAGCCAGGGCTACCCGTCCATCGGCTGCCAGCCCTGCACCCGCAAAGTGGCCCCGGGCGAAGACCCCCGAGCCGGCCGCTGGGCAGGATCCGACAAGACAGAATGCGGACTACACACATGAGCACGTACACAACAGAGGAGTCCACGGTGGAAGTTGCAGCGGCAGTCGACGCCCCTTCAGCGGAGCGTCTCTCCAGCCTGGACACCCTCGAGTCCGAAGCGATTCATATCATCCGCGAGGTTGTCGCCGAGTTCGAGAAGCCCGCGCTGCTGTTCTCCGGTGGCAAGGACTCCGTGGTCATGCTGCACCTTGCCACGAAGGCGTTCTGGCCGGGCAAGGTTCCGTTCCCCGTCCTGCACGTGGACACGGGGCATAACTTCCCCGAGGTCATTGACTTCCGGGACCGTACGGTGGAGCGCCTGGGCCTGAAGCTGGTTGTCGGCTCGGTCCAGGAGTTCATTGACCGCGGCGAGCTGGCCGAGCGTGCCGATGGCACCCGCAATCCGCTGCAGACTGTTCCCTTGCTTGATGCGATCCAGAAAAACAAGTTCGACGCCGTCTTTGGCGGCGGCCGCCGTGATGAGGACAAGGCCCGCGCCAAGGAGCGCATCTTGAGCCTCCGTGACGAATTCGGCCAGTGGGATCCGCGCAACCAGCGCCCCGAGCTGTGGAACCTGTACAACGGCCGCCACACGGTGGGCCAGCATGTCCGTGCGTTCCCCATCAGCAACTGGACCGAGCTGGACATTTGGCGCTACATCGAGCGAGAGAACATCGAGCTCCCGGGCCTCTACTACGCCCACGAGCGCGAAGTTTTCGCCCGCGACGGCATGTGGCGGGCAGTGGGCGAGGTTTCCCAGCCGCTGCCGCACGAGGACGTCATCACCAAGCTGGTCCGGTACCGCACGGTAGGCGACATGTCCTGCACCGGTGCTGTTGAGTCCGATGCACGCACCGTGGCCGACGTCGTTGTTGAAGTCGCTGCCTCCACCCTGACCGAACGTGGCGCCACCCGAGCAGATGACCGCATCTCCGAGGCCGCCATGGAAGACCGCAAGAAGGACGGCTACTTCTAAATGAGCACCGAAACCGCACTCCTGGACGCCGGACTCAACTCCGAGGCGCTTCCGTCCACGCTCTTCCGTTTCGCGACTGCCGGCTCGGTGGACGACGGCAAGTCCACTTTGGTGGGCCGCCTCCTTCACGATTCGAAGGCGATTCTTGCTGACACGCTCGACGCCGTTGCCCGCACCTCTGCGGACCGCGGCTTCGGCGGGGAAAAGGGCGGGATCGACCTCGCCCTCCTGACCGACGGCCTGCGTGCCGAGCGCGAGCAGGGAATCACCATCGATGTGGCCTACCGCTACTTCGCAACGGACCGCCGCAGCTTCATCCTGGCGGACTGCCCCGGCCACGTTCAGTACACCAAGAACACGGTGACCGGCGCGTCCACTGCGGATGCCGTCGTCGTACTCATCGACGCCCGTAAGGGTGTCCTGGAGCAGACCCGCCGGCACCTGTCCGTGCTGCAACTGCTGCGCGTTGCCCACGTGATTGTGGCCGTGAACAAGATCGACCTGGTGGACTTCAGCGAGCAGGTGTTCCGCGACATCGAAGCGGACGTGCAGAAGGTTGCCCGCGAGCTTGGCCTTGGGTCTGATGGTGTGGCCGACTTGCTGGTGGTTCCCGTTTCGGCGCTGGACGGCGACAACGTGGTGGACCGCTCCGAGCGCAGCCCTTGGTACACCGGTCCAGCGCTGTTGGAGGTCCTCGAAACCCTCCCGGCGGCTGACGAGCTTGAGGCAGACCTGGAGAGCTTCCGTTTCCCGGTCCAGCTGGTGATCCGTCCTCAGGGTGCCTTGGCTCCGGATGCTGTTGCTGCCGGGCTTGATGTGGAGGCGTACCGCGATTACCGTGCCTATGCAGGCCAGATCACTGAGGGCTCGGTGAAGGTTGGCGACGAAGTTTCCGTTATCAGCCCGGGTCACGAGCCGCGCACCACCACCGTTGTGGGCATCGATTTCGCTGGCCAGTCGCTGGACGAGGCTGCCGCTCCGCAGTCGGTGGCTGTCCGTTTGGCTGACGAGATCGACATCGCCCGTGGCGACACCATCGCCGCCGCCGGCACGGTCCGCGAGAGCACTGCTGACCTGTATGCGTCGTTGGCTTGGCTCTCGCCGAAGCCGCTCCGCGAAGGCCAGAAGGTCCTGGTCAAGCACGGTACGCGCACTGTGCAGGCCTTGGTCCGCAACGTCACTGGCAAGCTGGACCTGGCCACCTTCAACGTGGAGCCTGCGTCCAACCTGGAGCTCAACGACATCGGCCATGCGCAGCTGCGACTGTCTGCTCCGTTGCCGTTGGAGAACTACCTGCACCACCGGCGCACGGGCGCTTTCCTGGTGATCGACCCCATCGACGGCAACACCCTTGCCGCCGGCTTGGTCAAGGACCACCCAGGCGACCACGAAGACGAACGTTACGTCATCTAGGGTCACACGTAGTCACAAAACCGCAGCTTGTTCGCGACTCCTCACGTTGTACGGCGGGAATTTCGAACAGGCTGCGGTTTTCTTTTTTTGGGGAAGGACCCATGCCACAGAACACCTCGCTCAGCACTCTCCTCAACGCCGGCAAGGACCTGGTCCTGGACGGTGCGTTAGCCACGGAATTGGAGGCCCACGGCTGCGACCTGGAAGACGCGTTGTGGTCTGCCAAGGTCCTGCTGGAGCAGCCGCACCTGATCAAGCAAGTCCACCGCGACTACTTCGACGCCGGTGCCTCCGTAGCCATCACGGCCAGCTACCAGGCCACTCCGCAGGGCTTTGCGCGGCGCGGGTTGTCCGTTGACGAGTCGTTGGAGTTGGTGGCATTGAGCGTCCGGCTGGCCGACGAAGCCCGCCAGGAAGCCTTGGCGGAGGGGTCTGCGAGCGGCCCTTTGTTGGTGGCCGGATCCGTTGGACCCTACGGCGCTTACCTCGCCGATGGCTCCGAATACCGTGGGGACTACACGCTTTCCGCCGCAGAATTCCAGGATTTTCACCGCCCCCGTATTGCGGCGCTGGTGGAGGCCGGGGCCGATTTCCTGGCGTGCGAGACCCTGCCGTCGTACGCCGAAGCGGAGGCGCTGTTGGCGCTCGTGGCGGAGTTCGACGTCGAATCCTGGTTTACGTTTACGCTGCGGGACAGCAGCCACATCAGTGATGGAACGCCCCTTGCGGACGTCGCTGCGCTGCTGCGCGCGGAACCGCGGGTGGCCGCCGTCGGGGTCAATTGTGTGCCGCTGGAACTGGTGACGGACGCGCTGGGCACCCTGCAGCAGTCCTCCGACAAGCCGCTGGTGGCCTACCCGAATTCGGGGGAGACGTACGATGCCGTGACCAAGAAGTGGGGTCCGTCGAAGGGCGTTCAAGGCACCGGAACCTTGGCCGGCAACGCAGCTGTTTGGCAGGACCGGGGCGCCCATCTCATGGGTGGCTGCTGCCGCACAACTCCGCGCGACATTGAAGCCCTCGCGGCGAATATGACGCCACGTGAACCCGCGTGAAC
The DNA here is from genome assembly GCF_021109375.1 of Arthrobacter sp. AK01. Lineage (NCBI taxonomy): Bacteria > Bacillati > Actinomycetota > Actinomycetes > Micrococcales > Micrococcaceae > Arthrobacter > Arthrobacter sp. AK01. The sequence goes on along the minus strand of NZ_JAJOHP010000020.1, from coordinate 24,326 downwards.
CTTGATTTCTACGGGATTGAAGCCGAAATATGACAGTCCCTACTGTGAAGGCATGACCTCTCCGGAATGGTCCTTGCTTGCCCTCGACGGGCGATGTCACGGGGCCTGATCTTCGCCCCGCTCGCATCCCACATCTCCTAAGGACCCACCCTCATGTCGAACACTCCCGAGTCACAGAAACCCGATTCCGGTACCACCCGCATCGTCGCCGGTGAGACCGCATCCAAGCCCAAGCGCCGCCGCACCCTGGAAATCGGCCTGGCCGTCGGCCTGGTGCTGCTGATCGGTGCAGGCGCCGCCGTTGCTTCCGCTGTTTCGCAGAACAACCAGGCCGCCCCGGCCCCCACCACGTCGCCGGCTGCTGAGCTGAAGCTCGGTTACTTCAGCAACGTCACCCACGGCCCGGCGCTGGTAGGTACCAGCAAGGGCCTGATCGCCAAGGAACTCGGCGACACCAAACTCAGCACCCAGGTCTTCAACGCCGGCCCGGCCGCGATCGAAGCCTTGAACGCCGGCGCCATCGACGCCACCTACATCGGCCCGAACCCGGCCATCAACTCCTTCGTCAAGAGCAAGGGCGAGTCCATCAGCATCATCGCCGGTGCAGCGTCCGGCGGTGCGCAGTTGGTGGTCAAGCCGGAGATCAACTCCGCGGCCGATCTCAAGGGTAAGATCCTCAGCTCCCCGCAGCTCGGAGGAACCCAGGACGTGGCTCTCCGCGCCTGGCTTGGTGGCCAGGGTTTCAAGACCAACACTGATGGCAGCGGCGACGTCAACATCAACCCGACCGAAAACGCCCAGTCGCTGAAGCTCTTCCAGGATGGAAAGCTCGACGGCGCGTGGTTGCCTGAGCCGTGGGCCTCCCGCCTGGTGCTCGAAGCAGGAGCGAAGGTCCTGGTTGACGAGAAGGACCTGTGGGAAAACGGTGACTTCACCACCACCATCCTGATCGTGAACAAGAAGTTCGCTGCCGAACACCCGGAAACCGTGAAGGCCCTCCTGAAGGGCCACGTGGAATCCGTGAACTGGCTCAATTCGGCTTCCGCTTCGGAGAAGGCGACCACCATCAACGCGGTCCTCAAGGACACGGCAGGCAAGCCGCTGCCGGCCAACGTGATTGAGCGTGCGCTCCAGAACATCAAGTTCACTACCGACCCGCTGGCCGGGACGTACAACAAGCTGTTGGAGGACGGTGTCAAGGCCGGGACCACCCAGCAGGCCGACATCAACGGCATCTTCGATCTCCGCACCTTGAACGAGGTTGAAGGCAAGAAGACCTCAGCCGCAGGTCTTGGCCAGGACTAAGCAGTAACGGGCTGGTCCGCTTCCCCTCCGAATCATGGGGGAGCGGGCCGGCTTTTGGCCGCATCAGCTCTACCAATCAACATGAAGGACGGGACCATGCCAGTCGTACTCGAGAACCTGGGCAAACGCTTCGGCGACGGCGCCCCGGTGCTGGACGACGTCAACGCCACCATCGCTCAAGGCGAGTTCGTCGCCCTCCTCGGTGCGTCCGGCTGCGGTAAGTCCACCTTGCTGAACATCATGGCGGGACTGGAACCGCCGACGTCGGGCGCTCTTGAAGTACCCAGCGACGGCGCGGCCTTCATGTTCCAGGACGCGGCCTTGTTCCCGTGGCTGACGGCACGCGGCAACATTGAGTTGGCGTTGCAGCTGGCAGACAAGTCCAGCACGAAGGCGAGCCGGCGTGCCCGTGCCGCCGAGCTGTTGGAACTGGTGCACCTGGGCGGCGCGGGGGATAAGCGTCCCCACGAACTGTCCGGCGGCATGAGGCAGCGCGTCGCGTTGGCCCGTTCCTTGGCCCAGGATCGGCAGTTGCTGCTGATGGATGAGCCGTTTGCTGCCCTCGATGCGATCACCCGCGATCTTCTGCATGACGAGCTGGAGCGGATCTGGAAGGAAACGGGCCGGACCATCGTGTTCGTGACGCATAACGTGCGCGAGGCTGTTCGTCTGGGTCAGCGCGTGCTGCTGTTGTCCTCGCGTCCTGGTCGGGTGGTGGCCGAGTGGGATGTCACCGAGGAACACCGTACCGATGCCGGCCGTGCCGGGGAGCTGACCGGTGTCATTACCCGCCGTCTTCGCGAGGAGATCCGCCGCCATGCCAAGTAACCCCATCACCACCGAAGAGCGGACCCTTCCCGTGACTGAATCCAAAGAGCACATCACCTCGCCGTCGTTGAAGGGCAATGCCTCGGAACTCCGGGACCTCGAAGCGGGCCTGGATAACCTCCAGTCGGACACGGGCCGCAAGCGCGGTATCGAATGGAAGCGGGTGCTGCTGCCCGTCGCTGCGCTTGTGGTGCTTATCCTCGCGTGGCAGTTCTATGTTTCGCTGGGGTTCAAGCGCCGCGACCTGGTACCGGGACCGTTGGACGTGCTCACCCAGTTCGTGACGATGTGGGGCGAGGGCAAAGTCCAGGAAGCTGTGTGGACCTCGCTGCAGCGTGGCGTGATCGGCTTCCTGATCTCCGTAGTCATCGCCACCCCCGTGGGGTTGATTCTGGCTCAGGTGGCTCCCTTGCGTCGTGCGTTCGGGCCGCTGATTTCCGGGCTGCAGGTGCTCCCTTCCGTGGCGTGGGTTCCTGCCGCGATCATCTGGTTCGGACTGACCGATGCCACCGTCTACTTCGTGGTGTTCATGGGCGCTATTCCGTCCATCATCAACGGGCTGATCTCGGGTGTGGACCAGATCCCGCCGCAGTACCGCAGTGTGGGCACCGTGCTTGGCGCGAACCGGCTCCAGATGGCGTTGCAGATCGTCCTCCCGGCCGCGCTTCCCGGCTACATCGGTGGTTTGAAGCAGGGCTGGGCTTTCTCCTGGCGTTCCCTCATGGCGGCGGAAATCATCGCAGTGGGCGGCACGATCGGCTTCGGGCTGGGCTCCTTGCTGGATCAGGGCCGTTTGCTCTCCGATATGACCATCGTGATGTCCGCGATCCTGCTGATCCTGTTCGTGGGCATCCTGATCGAGCTCCTGGTGTTCGGGCCGATCGAAAAGCGACTGCTGCAGCGCCGGGGTTTGCTGGCGGGCAGCAGCCGCTAACCATTGGAGTTTTTGTACACTTAATGCCCTTAAGAGCGCTTCTTAGGGGCATTACGTGTACAAAAACTCGCCCTTACCGGCCGGATCTGGTTTCGACCCGGACCACATGCTACGTTGCCACGAGCCTTTGCATATGGGGGAGGCGATTCCGGGAATCGTGTGGACGGTGACAGCTCATGATCATGCAGCAAAGAACACTGGTGTCGGTTGCTGTAGCTGCACTGCTTTCCGTGACGTCGTGTGCAGCGCCGGCCCCACAGCCCGACGCGGAAGCGAAGGCCACTGTTCAGTCTCTTATCGAGCGGGCCATCGACCGTAGGAATCATCAAGTTGTCACAGGGTTCTCCTCCACCAAGGAGGAGATCAGTATGGATTTCGTCCCGGCGGCAGTTGAGCGTGTAGAGCTTGAGTACCGAAAACTCCACCAACGCAGGGACGCGTTTGCTCCCTATGGCGTCCTTTTGACGGACACCGGCTCGGAGATCACCATCAAGAAATTCACCATCACCAACACCGGCGCCAAGGTTGAGATCTCGGAGCAGACACAGCTGGAACACGGTCCGGTGAACGGCGTGCAAGGCCCCGGCGAGGGGTACGTATACGACCAAACCGTTGAGCTTGAGAGGACCGGCGACGCGTGGAAGATCAGCAGTATCGCCCCTGAAAATCCGGGCAAGCCTTACCCGACGACAATTGTTGATCCAGACACGCTTTAGGCGCTCGGCACTTCGCGTCGGCCGCTGCATAACAGTCGACTTCCGGACGGCGCGCAAAGGCTCGACGGCGACCTCCCGCCGTCGAGCCCTTGCGTCACCAGACGGTGAGGTTAGAGTCCGGTCAGCAGATCCCGCATTTCCCGAATCTCTGCTTCCTGCGCGGTGACGATGTCCTTGCCTAGCTGGACAGCCTCCGGGTTCTTGCCCTGGGCTATCTCGGTTTTGGCCATGGTCACAGCACCTTCGTGATGCGCGATCATCTGCGTGAGGAAGAGCTTGGTCGCGTCCACACCCTGGGCATCTCTAAGCTTCTGCAGGTCCGCCTCGCTCAGCATGCCGTCCATGCCGTGGCCGCCATGACCCGAGGATCCCATGACAGGCACGTTCCAGCTGTTCAGCCACCCCGTCATCTTCTCTATTTCGGGTGCCTGCGCGTCTTTGATCTTCACGGCCAAGTTGGTAATCGAGGCCGGGATGTCAGCCTTCGCCAGCATGGCATCGGACATCTCCACCGCTTGGGAGTGATGGGGGATCATCATCTGGGCGAACATGGTGTCCGCTGCGTTGTGCCCGGCGTCGCCGCTGTTCGCAGAGGGGCTGATGGAGGTGCCGGAACTTCCATGGTCCATGCCTGGCATGGAACCGGAGCCAGGGTTCGAAGCGCAACCAGCCAGGGCAAGCAGACCTGCGAGAGCCGCTCCGGTCACAGTGAAGTGAGTTCTGTTCATGAGTAAAAGTCCTTTGCATTTCGGGCGGCGTGGATAGTCAGCCGGCCGGTAGTCAGCAGATGGTGAATGGATGTGCGGTCCCGGTTGTTATCGGGCCATCCAGTGCTTACGTACGGCTGATGCAGAGTTGCCCGGGTGTAGGACCGTGGGGTTGGTAGGACCAGGACGGAAAAATGGTGGGCAGTTCCCACGATGCAGGGGTGACTTCGCCTGTCGTGGGTGGGGGAGCGCTCAGGGAAGCTGTTGTGAGGGATGGGATGCAACTGGCAGCCTGAGTGCAGGAGCAGGTTCCAAATTCCGTGCCGTGATCGTCGCCAGCCGGGGCACCGCTCACCTCAAGAGAAGAGCCGTGCGCATGGTGGGACGATGGGGTGCCCACTACAGGCGATGCCGCATGAGTCCCATGCGATCCACCTGCCCCATGGGAACCGCTGATGATGTGCATTCCGAATATGCCTGCAATGACGGCCGTTACCAGAAGTAGAAGCAACGCCCGCCCGAGGAGGGCGGCACGAGGTTGAGGGGACAGCTGCTTGCTCATGATGCTTCACCACCTTCGTCCACTTCCAGTGGTGACAGTATACCCCCATAGGGTATCTGAGAGGGATGCGTTATTGTTGGCACTCCTGGCCCTATGCATTCCTCCGTTGTCCGGTGCGCTGTTGCGATTCGCGGCCTAGAATCGTCGAATGGGCCTTCTAACGTTCAGCATCAACGTCACGCTTGATGGTTGCGTGGACCATCAGGAGGGCATCGCCGACGACGAGACGCACGCCCACTTCACGCGTCTCCTGGATCAGAGCGGCGCAATGCTCTGGGGCCGGACTACCTACGAAATGATGGAGGTCTACTGGCCCCTGGTTGCTCGCGGCGAAGTAGAAGCGCCGCCAGCCCTACGCGAGTGGGCGATCACCTTGGAGGGAAAACCCAAGTACGTCGTTTCCACAACGCGGAGCGACTTCCCCTGGACGAACAGCCACCGGCTGGTCGGCGAACTGGGTACGGCCGTTCAGGAACTCAAGGACAGGACTCCCAAGGGGGTGCTTGTCGGCAGCGGGAAACTAGCAACAGAGCTGGACCGATTGGGCCTGATCGACGAGTACAAATTCCTCATCCACCCCATGATCACAGGCCACGGACCCACCCTTTACCAAGGCGGACTGCCCAGCACCCGGCGCCTTGAACTGATCTCGGCCGAGCCGCTCAGTAACGGAGCGGTGGCGATGCATTATCGCCGGGCTGAATGAGGAAGGAGCAGGCACCGGACGACGTGAAGTTTGTACCACTCCACGCGGAACTGCGCTTCAGAAGTCCCCACCCGGGTAGATGCCCTCGGGCAGTGTGAAGCAAGGCGAACCTGAATCGATGTCTATCTGATTTGGGGCCAGGCCTTCGGCAACAATATAGCTCTCCCCGCTTCCGCTGAGAGCGATCATTTGAACTTCATAGGAACCCCTGATGTCAAGCCTGTTCCTGACTCCAAAGAGGCTGCTCTGATAGTGGGCTTCGATGTCCTTCACCACCGGCTCAATGTTCGTTCCTGCGGCAATCGTGATGGTGGTTGAACTCTTCCATTTGTGTTGGGTTTTGTTGCAAGACAGAAGCATGCCCTTCTTCTTCTGATCGATCGAGATAACAGCGTCTTTTGGGATTAGGGCGGCGAGCTTCACTTCCATGGCTTGGGCCTGGGTCTTTGCTTCCTGCCAGGTCAGTTCAGCTTTCATCGGTTCCTCTTGTGTTTTAACAGGCGTTGGCACGGTCGACTGGATTGAACCCGTGTTGGGGTTTCCAGCACAAGCGGCGAGCCCGATCGAACCTGCCACCAGCCACAACGCCATGGCACGGCGACGCGCCCTCATCTAGCCACAATTCCAAGCATGTCTTTGAGTACTTGCTCGTTGTTTTCGTTGTTTGAGTCGATGAGGTTGTGGTTGTTCATGAGGACCTAAAAATCCCCGCCCGGGTAGATGCCCTCGGGCAAAATGAAACACTCAGATCCCGAGGCGATACGGATTTCATTTGGGGCCAAGCCTTCTGCGACGATGTAGTTCTCCCCGCCTCCCAGATCGATTTGGATTCGATAGTCTTCGTCGACATTCCTGTCGGCGGATACTTTCGTTCCTTTCGCCCGGTAGTGGGCTTCGATGTCCTTCACGATCGGCTCGATGTTGGTTCCTCCAACGACCGTGATGGTAGTGGAACCTTTCCATTTGTGTTGGGTGCTGTTGCAGGACAGAAGCATGCCCTTCTTTTTCTGATCAATGGAGTAATCAGCATTTTTTGGGATCAGGGCGGCAATCTCCAGTTCCATTGCTTGTGTATGAGCTTTCGCTTGCTGCCATGTCAGCTCAGCATTCATCGTTGCCTCCTGTGTTTTGGCCGCAGTTGGCACAGTCGACTCCGTCGAACTCCCGGTGGGTGGCCCGGCGCAACCGGCAAGCCCGATCGAACCTGCCGCGAGCAACAACGCCATGGCACCGCGACGCGCCCTCATCGAGCCACAATGCCAAGCCTGTCTTTGAGTACTTGCTTGCTTGTCTTCGCTTGTGGAGGCGATGAGGTTCTGGTTGCTCATGAGGATCTAGAAATCCCCACCCGGGTAGATGCCCTCGGGCAAAGTGAAGCAAGGCGAACCTGATGCAATGCGAATGACGCCGGGATCGTCCTCCCTGATGAGATACATTTCCGAGGTGGCCGGATCGCTTATCTCAACACGAAAGGTGCCTTGTATGGTCCGGTCGCTTGAGACCTCAAAACGATGATCCGTGTAGTGTGCCCGAGCAGCCGTCTCAAGTTCTTTCACGACAGATTCAGCTTCGCTTCCCTCAGTCAGCGTGATCGAAGTCGAACCGTTCCAGTTGTGTTCGGTATTGCTGCAGGATAGGAGAACGCCCGTCTCTTTCTGGACTATGGAAGTAATCTTGTCCTTTGGGATCAAGGCCGCGATCTCCAGCGCTTCCTTTGCCGTGCTTGCTTTAGCTTCCTGCCAGGTCAGTTCGGCTATCAACGGTTCCTCCTGTGTATCACTGGCAGTTGGCACGGTTGACTCCGTCGAACTCGCGCTTGGGTTTCCGGCGCAGCCGGCAAGCCCGATTGAAACGACCAGCATCAACGCCACGGCGCCGCTCCGAATCCTCACCGAATTGCACTTCCCAGCATGCACTTGGGCACGTGCACGTTGTCCTCGCTGTACGAGGCGAGGAGGTTCTGGTTTTTCATGAGGATCTAAAAATTCCCGCCCGGGTAAATACCTTCTGGCAACGTGAAACACTCAGAGCCCGAATCAATGCGGATCTGGTTTGGGGCTAACCCTTCGGCGACAATGTAGTTTTCATCGCTCGTATTGTGAGGGCTTATCTGGACTTCGTATGATCCTCTGATATCAAGCCTGTCCTCGACGACGTATTGTCCACTCTGATAGTGGGTTTTGATTTCTTTCAGGATCGGCTCGATTTTGGTTCCTTCGGTGACCGTGATTGTCGTTGAACCATTCCAGCTGTGTTTGGTTCGGTTGCAGGACAGAAGCATGCCCTTCGTCTTCTGATCGATCGAGATAACGGCGTCTTCAGGGACTTGGGCGGCGATCTCCAGTTCCAGAGCTTGGGTATGAGCTTTGGCATCCTGCCATGTCAGTTCAACTTTCACCGGTTCCTCCTGTGTTTTGGTGGCGCTTGGCACAGTTGACTCTGTCGAACTCGTATTTGGGGTTCCGGCGCAACCCGTAAGCCCCATGAGGCCCGCCAGCAACAACGCCATGGTGCCGCGTCGCCCTATCATCGAGTCACAATTCCAAGCATGTCTTTGAGCGCTTTCTTGTTGTCTTTGCTGTCGGAGGCGATGAGGTTGTGGTTTTCCATGAGGATGTTCCCTTCTTCGACGGTGTTAATCGCCCTAAGTTGGTCGTCGTGGGGGCCGCGGTAATAGTGCTGTTCGAACTCATCCCGATGAATGGGGTTATTTCCATCCCACACCACCCCTCTCTTCGTGATGAGGTTGGGAACTCCCTGACCATGGACGAGCAGATCATAGTAGTACAGGTTCGAGTATTCCGTGGTTGGCTGTGGTTTCCAGTCCGGGAGCATTCCGGCCCCGGCGAGGGAAATCACCTTGTCATATCGGGCTCCGGCGACCTCGGAACTGGTGAGGTTCGCCAGGCCCCAGCTGTGCCCGATGCCAGTTTGCTCGGCACCGTTCAGGTAGGGGTCAGTGCGCATCCCGGTCTCGAAACCTGCCAGTTGCTGCCCCGAGGTGCGTGCAAGGTTCTCGTCGTTCGCCTCACCAATTCTCGCCAGGTTGGGACCTCCTGCGGTGTCCGCCTCTCCGGGGAACCGCCCATCCTTATAGACGAAAGCCACCGTCCCCGGCACGTTGTTATTGAGGTATTTCGAGACCTGCTGTACGCCGCCTTCGTAGAAGATGTTCAGTCCGGTGAACGTTCCCGGGACGTAGGTGATCACATGCCGTGTGTTGGGGTCTGGGGTGCCGATCATTTGCACAATCCGGGACTGGTCCCGGTCATAGAGGTAAAGCCGTACGTCCCCGGCTTCCACCTGCTTCAGGTAGGCCACCTCATTTTCCAGCATCTTTGTTCGGTTCGGGTCGTGGTGTGCTTGCCCGATCCCCGACAACTTCCGGGCTGTTTCCAGGTCTTTCTCCGCCGCGCGGAGCAGGCTTGGCGCGTTCAACTGGTTAGCCCGGACCCTAGCCAGTGCGGGCATCCCGTCCAAAGCGCCGAACATGGCCGGAGCCGCAGCCAGCAGGAGCTCCTGCACCTGCGTGAGCCCGGACTCGTTCGCTGCAGGGTGGGCTCCCGCGTTCATGCCCGCCCACCAAGTCCCGATCTTCGATGGGTCCAAGCCTCGCAGGGTCTGCTGCCATCCGGGTATTGTGGCCAATGCCTTCACGTCAGCCTCGGATGCAGTGGACAAGTAGCCCAGCAGCGCCGAGCCCGATAAGGTCATCGGCGCCGTTGCAAGCACAAGAACGCCGTTCGATACCGTTATCTGCCCGAGGTCACCGCTCCCACCGGCAGCGCGGAACGTGGACGCGATGTCGGAAAGCCGGGTCGCGTCCTGATGGTTGTCTTCCAGGAACCGTCGCAGCCCGCCACGGACAGCGTCGAGATCAGAGTGCGCCCAGGAGCACCTGTCCTCGAACTCGGACATAGCTGCACTGACTCTGTTGGCCGCGCCTCGGTCTGAGCCGTCCTGGATCCTGAAGGTTGACACTGCGGATTCCAAGGTGTCCGGATCAGCGGAACTCGCCCCAGCAGTGCTTCCACTCGCCCAGACACGCAACCCCTGCCGCACAGTGTTCACGCTCACCACCGGACGGTCAGTCTCCTCCATCGACGGGCGCGGCCCCACATTCACTCCAACACCCCCGCCAGCACGCACCCAGCCGGAGGCAAGCACCCACTCCGTCACGTCATCCAAGCGACGCTGCTCAACCTCCGCGGCGCTCTTCGCATCCTGGACCTGACGGGCAACATCTTCCAACATATGGACCAGCTCCGAACGGGCCGCCCGTTCAGCGGCAACGTTCTCCCGGAAACAGTCAGCGAACACGCCCCGGAATTCCGTAAGGGCAGCCGTTGAGATCGACTCCCGTCCGCCGCGTTGATCCTGCAGCGTACGGGCTGCGTCTCGACATGCACCGATCAGACGATCGGCAACCCCCGTGTCGAAATTCACTTTACTCCATCAAATAGATAAACCGCCGACGGCTCCACTATACCTAATGCACTCGACGGATTCTGAATCACTTTCGGAAGACGCTGAGAGGCGGACGAGGGGCTCCGTGGAATTCTCCGGGCCCTCGCGGAGTTGTCCCGAACATGCACAACAAACGGATCGGTTTCCTCTCCTTCGGTCACTGGGCCCGCGTCCCCGGTTCCCTCGTGCCAACGGCTGGGGAGGCCCTGAAACAGGGGATCGAACTCGCTGTGGCTGCTGAGGAACTGGGCATCGACGGAGCCTTCTTCCGGGTGCACCACTTCGCCCGGCAGCAAGCATCGCCCTTTCCACTGCTGAGCGCTATTGCGGCACGGACCAGCCGGATCGAAATGGGGACCGGCGTCATCGACATGAGGTACGAAAACAGCCTCTACATGGCCGAGGAAGCAGCAGCCACGGACCTCATCAGTGATGGGCGGCTGCAGCTCGGAGTGAGCCGTGGTTCACCCGAACCCGCACGGAACGGAGCATCCAACTTCGGCTACGTCCCCGAGGACGGTGAGGACGGTGGCGACATGGCCCGCCGCCACACTGCATTGTTCCGCAAAGCCATCGCCGGGCACGGGGTGGCCGAAGCGGACCCACATTACTCCGGCGGGGCCACAGGTCTGCTGCCCATCCAACCCCAGTCACCCGGCCTCCCGCAGAGAATCTGGTGGGGCGCCGGAACCCGGAAGACTGCAGTCTGGGCAGCAGAGCAAGGCATGAACCTCATGAGCTCAACCCTCCTCACTGAGGACACGGGAGTGCCTTTCGATGAACTGCAAGCCGAGCAGATCCGAATGTTCCGCGAAGCCTGGGCCGCCGCAGGGCACGACTTTGAACCAAGGATTTCCGTCAGCCGCAGCGTGATCCCCATCGTGGACGACGTCGACAACCACTACTTCGGTCTCCGAGCCCAAGCGGACAGCCAAGACCAAGTGGGAATTCTCGACGGCGCCTTGTCCCGCTTCGGGAAAAGCTACATCGGCGAGCCGGATCAAGTGGCGGACGAACTTGCGAAGGACGCAGCCGTGCAAGCAGCCGACACGGTCCTTCTCACGGTGCCCAACCAGCTTGGCGTCGACTACAACGCCAAGCTGCTGGGCAACGCCGCCAAGCACGTCGCCCCTGCCTTCGGTTGGAGCGCGAAAGCCTAGGACGCCACAGCCACCAGCTCGAGAACAGAAGAAGAAGCAGGCTCCACGAACACCCGGTACCCCCGTTCGTGATCGAACCCATGGATTTCACGCGTATCCAAGGCGGCCATGAATTCGAGGGTTTGCCGGGTAATCACCTGCCCCGGGACCAGGATGGGGAACCCGGGCGGATACGGCGTAACGAACCCTGCCGAGACCACTTCCTGTCCCGCGGCCACCGCCGCAGCCACCTCAGCCGCGGACAGGTACACCGTGGAATCGGGCTTGTAACTCTCAAAGTAGGCGGCCCGGATATCACCGTCCTCGCAGGAATCATCCGTACGGAAGCGCGCGGCAAAGGTGCTGAAGTCCGGGAGCGGGGGAGTGGGACGCGGAGCATCGGATGAGGCAGGTAGCGTCCGAGCCCGCGACGATGGATGTGGATTCTCAAAGCCCTCAGCGAGTTTCACCAGGACCTCGATCAGGTACGCCACGGAGCTTCGGGACGTGCCGATGTTGGTCATGAACAGCACCGTGTTCCGTGACGTCTTGTTCACCTGGATGCCGTGATCGTCCATGAGGTAGCTGTGGCGGAAAGTGTCGCCGTCGATCCCTGTCTTGCTGATGTCCAGCGTCAGGCGGCTGGGATCGATGACGAACTCGTCCCGCTGCCAGGCATCCTCCAGCTCGGCCAGCCCATCCCGCAGCGGCATGCTGGAGCCGGTTTCCCTATAGCGCGGACCGATGAGGTCCCGCGAGGTCAGCACACGGAAGTACTTCTTCAGCAGGGGATGCCGGGCCACGGCTTGGGCCACGGACACGGCAAGGTCCGATTGCCGTTGCACCAGGCCGAAACCTTCCAGTTCCACCTGTCGTCTGCCAATGTCCAGGGAAGCCAGAATTTGGTAGTTGGGGGAGGTGGACGTGTGGGTCATGTACGCCTCGCGGAAGGACTCCCGGTTGGAGCCGGCGAAGTCCTGGTCATACACGTGGATCATGGAACCCTGCCGCAGCGAGGTCAACGTTTTGTGGGTTGACTGCGTTGCGTAGACCCGCAGGCGTGCCTTGGCAGGATCCGGAATCAGCCTGGTGGTGAGCCAGGCGTCGTCATCAAGGGGTTCGCCGGTGGCCGGGTCATGAAGGGCAGCGGCCTGTTCCGCGTACCGGGCGGCGTAGGCAGGATCGCTGAAGGAAGCTTCCAGAGCGGCTGCTGCCGCCATGCCGGTTCGACGGCGGTACACCGGATGGGAGCGGGCGAAGGCAAACCACGCCTCGTCCCACAGGAAAACCAGATCCGGTTTGATGGCCAGGCATTCCTCCATGACCCTTTCGACGTCGTAGACGACTCCATCAAACGTGCAGTTGGTGAGGGTCACCATCTTCACCTCGTGGAGCCGGCCTGCCCGCCGGTACTCCAGGAGCCTGCGCTTCAGGCTGGCCAGAGGGACAGCACCATAAAACGCGTACTTGTCCAGGGGATAGGCATCCAAGTAGGACACACGGGCACCGGCAAGCACAAAGGCGTAGTGGTGGGATTTGTGGCAGTTGCGGTCCACCAGCACAACATCGCCCGGGGCAAGCAGTGACTGGTGCACGATTTTGTTGGCCGTGGATGTGCCGTTGGTGACAAAGTAGGTTCGTTGCGCCCCAAAGGCGCGGGCGGCGAGTTCCTGCGCGCGTTTGATGGAGCCGTGGGGATCCAGCAAAGAGTCCAGACCGCCCGAGGTGGCGGACGTTTCGGCCAACAGCAGGTTTGTCCCGTAAAAATCGGCCATGTCCCGGATCCACGGTGACGTCCCTACCGACGCGCCCCGGGAAATTGGCAGGGCATGGAAGACACTGGCCGGGCGGCGGCTGTAGTCCTGCAACGCCGTGAAGAACGGCGTTTCGTAGCGTTCGGCCACCCCGGACAGCAGTGACAGATGCAGGTCCAAATGGTCCTGTCGCCGGAAAATCCGCCGGAACTTTCGCGTCAGGGATCCAGCCAGCGACTCGATGGAAACCCCTGCCACCAGGTAGACATCAAGCTCCGGCCGAAGCCCGGAGACAGCCTCGGCCAGGGCAAGGATTCGCTCGATAGGCCGTGAGTCCTGCAAGTCTGCGGAGGTGTGCCGGACCAGGAACCGTTGGAGGTCGCTGCCCAAGAGATGGGAGCTGCGGAGGGAGAAGCCCGGGCGAAGGACAACAGACTGGATATCAGGGTTCAGCATGATGGCCACCAAGGCATCCTCATAGCTGGGAACCACGGTGACAGTGTAGGTGAACGCATCCGAAGGGCGGCGCTGCGCAGCCATGGTGTTCTTGAGCGCTTCGGATTCTTCGGGCTCAATGGTATCCACCACCAGGACCTCGAAGCGTGGCCGGTCAGCCGGCTCGGACTGGTCAACAACTTCCTCGTCCGGGAGCTCAGCGCGCGGCACCGCAGCTGTTTCCCCGGCAGAGGCGAGCGGGAGGTGGGACAAACCGCCCAGAAGCTGGAGCGCGGCCTGGGGTTCGCCGTCGTCGATTAACTGGCGCAACTGGGCCACAGCGTTGACTCCAGGCTCTGCCCAATACGGTTCCACCGCTGCCAGGAGGGCAAAGGTCCTATCGATCTGGGACAGCAAACCGGACTCCTGGTGCCGGGCCGAGGCGAGCTGCCTGAGGGCGTATCCCAAAAACTCCCAAGCGTCGGCACGGGACCGCCAGGCCCTGCTGGGGGTGCCGATTTTGGGGGACGGGGAAGGGGTGCTCATGTGTTTCACTTTCAAACTGAAAAGGGGTCTAGGACGTCAGGGCGGTGCGGATGCGGCCGCGATACGCGTACCAGCCGGCGATCAGCAGCGGCACCAGGACCAGCAGCGAGGCCAGCACCCAGCGACCTGTTTCCGAGAACCCCATGGTGACCAGGACAAAGGCCAGGAAACCGAGCGTGAGGTAAGAGGTGAAGGGGGCGCCGAACAGCCGGAACGCTGGCCGGGCAACCTTGCCGCTGCGAACCCAGCTCTGGAGCTTGATGTGGCAGAGCATGATGGTGGCCCAGCCGCCGATGATGCCCACCGCTGAGATTTCCAGCACGATCTCAAAGACCTGCGAAGGGACAACGGCGTTCAATGCAACGCCCACCAAGGTGATGACGGCCGTGAGCAGGATGCCGCCGTAAGGCACTCCGGACGCGCTGATCCGTCCGGTGAACTGCGGAGCCGAGCCGTTCACTGCCATGGAGCGGAGGATGCGGCCGGTGGAGTACAGCCCGGCGTTGAGGCTGGAGAGCGCCGCCGTGAGGACCACGAAGTTCATCACGGATGCGGAGATGGCACCGGCCTGCGGATCGCCGAGGTGCGAGAAGAAGGTGACAAAGGGGGATTCGCCGGCCTTGTAGGACGTGAAGGGAAGCAGCAGCGAGAGCAGCAGGACGGAGCCGACGTAGAAGACTCCGATGCGGATCACTACGGTATTTACCGCTTTTGGCATTACCTTGTGGGGTTCGGCCGTTTCGCCGGCCGCGGTGCCCACGAGTTCCACCGCAGCGTAGGCAAACACCACACCGCTGATCGCCAGGAGCGGCGCCACGGAGCCCATGGGGAACATGCCGCCGTTCTCGGCGATGACGTTGAAGCCCGGAATGCCCACGTCCGTCCGGCCGCCGAAAACAATGAAGCAGATTCCCACCACGAGGAACGTCACCAGGGCGCCCACCTTGATCATGGCGAACCAGAACTCCATCTCGCCAAAGATCTTCACGGACACCAGGTTCAGGGAGAGCACCACTACCAAAGCGATCAACGCGATCAACCACTGCGGGACGTCATTGATGGGCGCCCAATACTGGCCCCAGAACTTCACGTAGAGGGCAACGGCGGTGACGTCCACAATCGAGGTCATGGCCCAGTTCAGGAAGTACAGCCAGCCGGCGGTGTAGGCCATTTTCTCGCCGTAAAACTCGCGGGCATAAGAAACAAAAGAGCCCGACGTGGGGCGGTACAGCACCAACTCGCCCAGTGCCCGGAGGATCAGGAACGCGAAGAATCCGCAGACGGCATAGACCAGGACCAGCGCAGGTCCGGATCCGTTGAGACGTCCTCCGGCGCCCATGAACAGCCCGGTACCGATTGCGCCGCCGATGGCGATCATCTGGATTTGCCGGGGCTTGAGGGTCTTGCGGTAGCCGGTTTCCTCTTGGGCGAAAGCGTTCGACGGCGGACTGGCGGCCAGGTCTGTTGGGGAGGGAAGGGTTTGTGTGGACGCAGGGGTGGGTATCACTTCGGGGGTCTCCTTTGACTCCGTTGCCACCTCAGGTGGCTCAATACTCCACAACGTGGGGCTGACTGCTTGGCAATTGCGCCTGAAATTGGCCGCACTGCAGGCAGTCTTTGTGGTGTGTGGGACAGTCACCAACTCTAGGTCGCTGCCGTCGACAACAAATTGGCTGGCGAACCAAATTCAGGGCCCGGCTCTTGTGCCGGGAGGACAACACTGCTGTTCTGAAGGGCCGGTAATGTTTCTCGCTGTGCGTGCCTGCGCACATGTACCGGCGGCGCCCTCAATGGCGAGGAAGCGTACTGCTGAAGAAACTGATGTGGAGAGGAAGCGATAGCTTCGTTGAAAGCCCTGGAAATTGACGACGACGGAGTCGTCACCTTATTGAGCGATGTCCTGGAAGACCTGGGTGTCGGCAACGCCCGGTTGCTGCTGGCCCCGGCAGAGGACAACAGAACCGTCCGCGAAACTGTCATTGTTGATGCTGAAGACGACGACGAGATCCGCCCAGGCGCCCTGGTCATGTTGATCGGCGTTCGCGGGCGTGCGGCGCTCCCTGCACTCCGCCGCATCATGGGGGGCCGTCCCACGGCAGTTGCGGTCAAGGGCAGCGAGCCCGAGTTGGAATCCGCGGCCGAGTTGCTCCAACCGACCGGCATTGGGCTGGTGGCGGTTGCCCCGGGACTCCGTTGGGATAAGTTCGAGAGCATCGCGCTGGACCGGGTCCGTGAGAACGATGTGCCAGGGGAAACCCCCATGTCAGTTCACCGGGACTTGTTCGCAATCGCCCAAACCACGGCCACACTGACCAACGGGCACGTGGTGATCGAAGATCCGGGCAACCGGGTTCTTGCCTACTCCCCGGCATCCAATGACGTTGACGAGCTCCGCCGGCTATCCATCCTGGCGAGGCGTGGCCCTGAAAAGTACCAAAAACTCCTGAAGGAATCAGGAGTCTACAAGCACCTGCAGGCCACTGAAGCGCCTGTCCATGTGGAAGCCAACCTTGATGCGGGTCTTCGTGAACGTGTGGCAATCGGCATTCACGCGGGCAGCCGTGTCATGGGATACATCTGGTTGCAGGAAGGTGCTGAACCCTTGGCGGCCAACACGGACCGCATCATGGTGGGTGCAGCCCGGCATGCGGCCATCGAATTGGTACGCCACCGCAATGAGCAGTCCCAGTCGATGCGCGAGGACCGTGTGTCCGGCCTGCTCAGTGGAACGGCACAAGTCCATTCGCAGGCCCAATCGGCAGGCATCGACCCGTCGAAGCCAGCGGCTTTGATACTGATCTCGGCGGGCGGGCTTAGCCAGAGCGCGGCGGGGCTTCAGCTCCGCAGGGGAGAGCTCTCCAAAGTGGCATCAATCCACGCGGCAGCCTATCGACCAGGCGCCGTCGTGGGGGCGTTGGGGATGGAAACGGCCATCATCCTGCCCGATGTGGACCCGCTGAAATCCCTCCCCGCCATCAATCGCCTGGTCAACACCATTGTTCGTGATGCCACCACCCACCTTCATTTCCAGGTGCAGGCAGCAGTTGGTCCCATCGTTCCGCGCCTTGACGCCCTGCACGCCACCCTTGACCACGTGCGCAGCGTCCTCAAAGTCATGGAAGCAACACCGGACGTGCGCGTGGCCTCGTACAGCGACGTGGAAACAACAGTCCTGACCAGGGAATTGTTGGATTTGATGGAATCGCGGACCACCCTGCGCCATGCAGGAATCACTCGGCTGTGCAGCCGTTATCCGGAATTCGCGCTGACACTCCTGACTTATCTGGAGTTCTTTGGCGACGTGAACAGATGCGCCGAGGAATTGGCTGTCCACCGCAACACCGTTCACTACAGGCTCCGCCGCGCCTGCGAGGTGGCTGGCCTGGACCTGCAATCCGCGGATGAACGCCTGCTGGCACACCTCCAGATCAGGCTTTGGACCTACACAGGGACCAGGGGCTAGAAATATGGATATCCAGAATCTCCTCGATGACATCGTGGGAGCAGTTCAACCGCACGTCGGTCAAGGAAAAGTGGCCGACTACATCCCGCAACTCGGAGCAGTGGACCCGCACCAGTTCGGGATCTCCGTAGTCACGCGGGACGGCGAAGTCTTCTCGGCCGGAGATGCTCACGTGGAGTTCTCCATTCAGAGCATTTCCAAAGTCTTCGCCCTCGCCTTGGTGCTGGCTTCTGACGGGGACCGCATCTGGAAGCGCGTTTTCCGGGAACCCTCGGGCAACCCCTTCAACTCGCTGGTCCAGTTGGAGAGTGAGGAAGGCATACCCCGAAATCCGTTCATCAACGCCGGTGCCATCGTGGTGACCGACCGGCTCCTGAGCCTGACGGGCAACGCTGCCCACGCCGTGAGGGACCTGATGCGGCGAGAGACCGGCAATGCAGACGTCGACACGGACCACGTTGTGGCGTCCTCCGAACTGGGGAACGGCCACCGCAACGCGTCGTTGGCCCACTTCCTGGCAAGCTGCGGCAACTTGGAGAACCCCGTGGATGAGGTCCTGGACTCGTATGCCAAGCAATGCGCCCTGGCCATGACCTGCGAAGACCTCGCGCTCGCAACCCGGTTCCTCGCGTCCAACGGCCTCGGAGCCGCAGGAAGCCTGCTGTTGTCTCCGGCGCAGACCAAGAGGATCAACGCCGTGATGCTCACCTGTG
This sequence comes from Arthrobacter sp. AK01, assembly GCF_021109375.1. NCBI lineage: Bacteria > Bacillati > Actinomycetota > Actinomycetes > Micrococcales > Micrococcaceae > Arthrobacter > Arthrobacter sp. AK01. The sequence goes on along the minus strand of NZ_JAJOHP010000020.1, from coordinate 6,051 downwards.
GAACGTATGACGCCGCGGGTGAATTCGCCTACAGGGTGGGCCTTCCCGGCAAGAGCGGCGTCGGCGGCGGCATCGTCGCAGTGGTCCCCAACAAGTGCTCCATCAGCGTGTGGAGTCCTGGCCTGGGGCGCTCCGGGAATTCCGTGGCTGGCGTGGCCGCGCTGGACGAATTCACTACCCGTACTGGCTGGTCCGTCTTTTAGGCGCATTATTGAGGGATGACCCCCAAGGTTGGAAAGACACCTATAACCGGGAAGGCGCCCAAGGCGGGAAACTCCGGAAAGCCTGCCGCGCTGGCGCCGGGAACCCAGCCCACCGCCGTCGGGTTCCTGGAGCGCCTGAAGATGCGGCAGTCCGACGTCGAGCAAGCCAAATACCAGCGGTACTTCAAGACCGGCCAAGGTGACTATGCCGAGGGTGACTTCTTCATGGGCGTGCGCATGGGTGAGGTATTCACGCTTGCCAAAGAGTTCGCGGTCATGCCGCTGGACGAGATCGAGCAGCTGCTGGAGGAAGACATCCACGAGGCGCGGGCTGGAGCCGTGAAGATCATGTCGCTCCAAGCGCAGAAGAAGAAGACCACGGAAGCGGTACGCCAAAGCCTCTACGAGCTGTACCTGCGACGGCACGACCGCATCAACAACTGGGACCTGGTGGACCTGGGGGCGGGGCGCGTGGTGGGTGGGTGGCTTATGGACAAGCCACGGGACCCGCTGTATGAACTGGCGCGCTCGGAGGACATGTGGGAGCGCCGGACAGCCATCGTCGCCACGTCGGCGTTTATCCGCGAGGGCCAATTGGATGACACTTTCGCCATCGCCCAGATCCTGCTCGCAGACCAAGAGGATCTGATCCACAAGGCCGTGGGCGGCTGGGTACGCGACGCTGGCCGGAGCAGCCGCGAACGACTCCTGGCGTTCCTCGACGAACACGCAGCCACCATGCCGCGCACCACGCTTCGTTACGCCATCGAGCATCTTGGCAAGGAGCAGCGGGCCCACTACCTGACGCTTAAAGACAGGGTTTCCCCGAACTAGCGGGGCAGTATGTGACGTTGGATTACCCAGCGTTACCGGGTGTTTCCAAGCCTTTGAAGCATGTTACGGAGCCGCCCTACAGTTTTTTCATGGCAATACAGGACATTTACCCCACCGCGCTGCGGCTGCTCGGCCGACCGGTGCTGGTTGTGGGCGGCGGACCCGTCGCGGAGCGCCGCGCCAAGGGGCTGCTCGACGCCGGGGCTAAAGTCACCGTCGTCGCTCCCGTTGCCACCGCGAACCTTCGCGAACTCGCCGCATCCGGACTCCTCACCTGGGAGCCGCGGGAGTACCGAACGTCAGACCTCGACGGCGTCTGGTTCGTTCAGACCGCCACTGGCGCATCCGCCGTGGACACCCAGGTAGCGGCCGACGCCGAAGCGCAGCGCATCTGGTGCGTCAACGCCTCGGACCATGAAGCATCGGCCGCGTGGACACCCGCCGTGGCCGTGGTGGACGACGTCAAGATCGCCATCAATGCCGGGGGAGACCCGCGCCGAGCCATGGCCCTCCGCAACGCCGTTGCCACCGCCCTGGAAACCGGTGACCTTCCGCTCCGCCGTCACCGCAAGCCGGACGCCGCCGGTAAGACGCCCGCCGGCTCCGTCGCCCTCGTCGGTGGTGGTCCTGGCGACTCGGGACTTATCACGGTCCGCGGCAGGCGCCTGCTGGGCCAGGCCGACGTCGTGGTTGCCGACCGACTTGGCCCGCGGGAGCTGCTCAAAGAGCTTGCCCCGGATGTCCGCGTGATCGAGGTCGGCAAGACGCCCGGCCACCACCCGGTTCCGCAGCTGGAGATCAACCGCATCCTGGTGGACGAAGCACTGAAGGGCAACCGCGTGGTCCGCCTCAAAGGCGGCGACCCCTACGTCCTGGGCCGCGGCGGCGAGGAAGCAGAGTTCTGCCGCCAGAACGGCGTCGAGGTTGAAGTGGTGTCCGGCGTGACGTCGGCAATCTCGGTTCCGGCCGCTGCCGGTATCCCGGTGACGCACCGTGGCCTGGCCAAGGGCTTCAGCGTGGTGACCGGACACGAAGAGTTGTCCGAAGTCCCCGCACGCCCCGATCACACTGTGGTGTTGCTCATGGGAGTGGCGCAGTTGCGTGATTCCGCGGCTGAGCTGGCAGGCTCGGGTCTGCCTTTGGACACACCAGTAGGTATCGTAGAGAACGGGTATTTGCCGGACCAGCGCGTCACCATCGGCACTCTGGGTACCATCGCGGACCAGGCGGAAGCCGTCGGCGTGGCCAACCCGGCGGTCATTGTGATCGGCGATGTGGTCCGTGTCAGCCCGTTTGCACCGCAGCATTTCAAGACCGCTGACTACAGCACTATCACCCCCAATCGTCCCCGCGTCCGCAGTAACTGAGAAGAAGAAGGAACACAGCCGTGTCAATTAGCACCCCCGTAGGTTCTGCGGACCGTCCGCTTCGCGTCGCCGTCATCGGCTCCGGCCCGGCAGGCGTGTACGCAGCGGACATCCTGACAAAGAGCGAGGCCGTCAAGAGCGGCGAGCTCACCGTCAGCATCGACCTCTTCGATCGTTACCCGGCTCCCTACGGCCTCATCCGTTACGGTGTTGCTCCGGACCACCCCCGCATCAAGGGCATCGTGAACGCGCTGCACAAGGTGCTGGACCGCGGCGACATCCGCTTCTTCGGCAACGTGGACTACGGCACGGACATCTCCATCGAGGACCTCCGTAAGCACTACGACGCCATCATCTTCGCCACCGGCGCCATCAAGGACGCGGACCTGAACATCCCGGGCATCGAACTCGAAGGCTCCTTCGGCGGCGCCGACTTCGTCTCCTGGTTCGACGGACACCCGGACGTCTCCCGTGAATGGCCGCTGGAAGCCACCGAGATCGCTGTTCTCGGCAACGGCAACGTGGCCCTGGACGTGGCCCGCGTACTCTCCAAGCACGCTGATGACCTGCTGGTCACCGAAATCCCGGACAACGTTTACGCCGGCCTCAAGAGCTCGCCGGTCACGGACGTGCACGTCTTCGGCCGCCGCGGCCCGGCACAGGTGAAGTTCACCCCGTTGGAACTCCGCGAACTCTCGCACTCCAAGGACGTGGACATCATCCTCTACGCCGAGGACTTCGAATTCGACGAAGAGTCCGACCGCCAGGTCCAGACGAACAACCAGATCAAGACCATGGTTGGCACGCTCACCAACTGGATCGCCGAGCAGCCTGAGGACCTCTCCGAGCTCAAGGCTTCCCGTCGCCTGCACCTGCACTTCCTGCACAGCCCGGTGGAGATCGTGGACTCCGCCGAAACCCCGGGCAAGGTTGCGGGCATCAAGTTCGAGCGCACCGAACTGGACGGCACGGGCAACGCCCGCGGTACCGGCGAGTTCATCGACTACCCGGTCCAGGCCGTGTACCGCGCCATCGGCTACTTCGGTTCGGCCCTGCCGGACGTCGAGTTCGACCACAAGAAGGGCGTCGTCACCAACGACGGCGGTCGCGTCCTGGACGCCGACGGCCAGCACGTGCCGGGCCTCTACGCAACGGGCTGGATCAAGCGTGGTCCGGTTGGCCTCATCGGTCACACCAAGGGCGATGCCCTGGAAACCGTCACCTACCTCCTTGAAGACCGCGAAAACCTGCCGCTGGCCGAGGTTCCCGCAGCTGACGCAGTGGTGGAACTCCTTGACGCCCGCGGCGTGAAGTTCACCAGCTGGGAAGGGTGGCTGGCCCTGGATGCCCACGAGCTCGCACTCGGCGCAGCAGCCACCGAGGCCGGTACTTCCCACGGTGTTGAGGTCAAGCGTGAGCGCATCAAGGTGGTGCCGCGCGAGGACATGGTCACCATCTCCCGTGATGGCGTAGCCGCACAGGTCTAAAACTACGAGGGGGTCACCCCATCTAGCTGCTCCCCGGAAGTTGAGCTGAGAAATCAGTTCTGCCTTTCGGGGAGTAGCTATATCTGGAGCTAGTTCGTTATCCGAAGAGTTGTTCGTAGAGGCCGCCCAAGTATGTGTTCCCTACGCCTACCAAACCGTTCAGCATCAATCGACGACCCAGCTTGGACCAACTAGGGTGGGTCTTTTTTGCATGGATCAGTGTCGGTTGCCAGGACCAGAGCTGCCACATCATGCAGCACGCAGATCGCAATGCGCGAAACGGCTTTTGCTCTTTCGTGACGCGGAAATCCAGATATTTCTTCGAATTCGGGATTATTGACACTCCAGAAATGATTAACTGGTGCAATGATCAGAAAGATGTAAACATTCCCTCACGACGGCGACATTGTAGTCGCCGCTTTCTCAGGGGGAGCAATGAAGGTTGGAAATCTAAAATCCGTTGCTGTCATGGCAATGATGGTTGTGATTCCGCTAGGAATTCCCGCCGCGGCACATGGTGCCTCGGACATCTACTACGCATTGCAGAAACCAATGGCGCAAGGGCAGCACGCAGAGAGCGGATACGGTGGAACGAATGTCGGCGGTGAGGGATTCATGAATTCCACTTTTGGCGGCAAGTTGTACGTCCGAACTCGCGGGGATAACAGCGGTTATGTCTATGGAGGTATTGACGTACCCAATCATGCCCGTACCCGTTTTACGCACTTGCCTGCCGCTTTGACGCACGGCGACTGCTGGTGGGACTACGGGCTTCAAATTCAAGGGACAACAGGGGTTGATTGTGCCAGGTCACGACAATAAGCCGTATTGCATTTGAGACCTGGCTTTCCTTCCCTCTTCCTTCAGGAGTAGCAAATGACTTTTTCATCAAAGCACTTACGCTCGACCGCCGCTGCCACACTCGCGATCTCCAGCGTAGCGTTGGCCATCTTCGCGTCCCCGGCCCTCGCCACTAAAGAGGGTTCGCTGGATCCGGACGTTTTGGTCCCTGCGTTAGGCCAAGAGCAGCGGGCAATGGACCTGCCCCCTTCAGCTGTAACCGCAAGCCATGCCTTGTCTGACCTGGCGAGAGATTCCATGCGCCTGCTAAAGAAGACAGATAGCGCGTCCTACTATGCGGCTGTGAGCTCTGATCGGTCAGAAGTCTGCATGGTCGTATCCCTCGAGGCGCCGGCAGGAAACATCGGAACGGCTTGCATGACACGGGCCCACTTCAATGAGAGTGGTCTTTCACTCCATCTCTGGGGCGATCAGTCAGCCGCTAACGCGAAGGGAGTTACCGCCTATCTGGTGCCCGCTGATGTCGAACTGGAAGCCAACCCGACATCGAAGTCCCTGCGGGCAGATTCGGTTAAGAGTAATCGGGCAAGCGGACTGCTCCTGGTTGAAGGCCTCGAAGACTTGCCTCACACGGTCGAACTGCCGCGAAGCACATCGAAGCGTGCGTTCGTTCTTAACCGGTTGGACTAGGCAACGTGCCCAGCACCAGTGTTGTTCGAACGCTCGGGTCGATGATGGTTACAGTTGCTTGGATACTTGCCCTTGGTTTCCTTTTGATCCAAACTCGAAACGCCCATGACGGGATTATTACAGATTTTCCAGGCAACCCTATTCAAGCCATCGTTCCGAGGGTCGCGTGGGAATACCATCTCGCAACAGTGATTCTCAGTGCAGTCACAATGGGGGTTTTCCGCAACCGTTTCTCGCCTCAGAAATCGAATGGCTCGGTGGCCCCACTTTGGGGAGCAACCATCACATTGGGCATGACGATGATTATCGCCATCATTATTGGTCAACCAGAAACGGAGCTGGGCCAGCGCACTAATTCAATTTTCTTGCAGTGGCTGGTAGAGGGGGCGTTTTCACTTGCATCTGCAACAGTTCTCGGTATTCTCATTTTTTGGAGCATCGCAATTTCGAGGAACCGGTTTCTGGCCTCAGGAGACCCGAGCGATGAAGAGAATCATGATTCCATAACCTGAGACAAAGGGGTGGGCTGACTCAAGAGGAGGGTTAAGTTGGGGGTTGAGGGGGGGGGGTGCCCCCCCATAGGGGCCCCGGGGGCCGGTGCGGGCCCCCCCGGGGCCCGCACCCCGGGCGGTGGGGGGCGCGGAACCCCCCCCCGGGGGGGGCCGGGGG